>JAGAEH010000158.1 GCA_017613225.1 Lachnospiraceae bacterium | reverse complement strand
GTCTCGTGGTGATCCTGGCCGCGAAGTCCAGAAAGCTGGATTGGAAGAACGTATGGAAGAAGAGCATCCTGAACGTGGTGTGGATCGGCTTTTTGTGTGATTTCGTCGGCTGCGCGCTGACCTGGGTCCTGGCGGCGACGGTCTTTGAAGGGCTGAACCTCTTTACCTGGCCGGATCTGATCTTTCTCACCCTGCCCGGCATCGCGCTGGCAGGCGTGCTGATCTACTTTGTCAATAAAAAGTTCTCCTTCAGGAAGGCGAAGCTGGAGCCGGAGCAGGTCCATCATATCTGCCTCATGCTGGCTATCTTTACGGCGCCCTACACCATGATGATCCCCTACTACCTGCACTGAGAAATGAAAAAGGGAGTAAAGCTTTACAACCTGATATTTCCGATCTACCTGATCTACCTGTTTCCGACGCTGCTGTGGCTGCTGCTCATCCCCTTCGACTTTGCCGTGGACAGCCTGGTGCTGATCCTGGCCGGCAGAGCGAAAAAGCTGGACTGGAAGGCAGTCTGGAAAGCCAGTATCGTCCGGGTGGTGCTGTTCGGCTTTCTGGCGGATCTGGCGGGGGCTCTCATCACGATGGTCCTGCACTACGGCCTGCTGGAACGGCGCCTGGACATCTATGTGTGGCCGGATGTGATGTGGATCACGATACCCGGAGTGATCCTGGCCGGTGTGCTGATCTATTTTCTGAATTTAAAATTCTCCTTTAAAAAGACGGATCTGGAACCTGCTCAGATCCGCTTCCTGAGCCTGATGCTGGCTCTCTTTACGGCGCCTTATACCATGATGCTGCCCATCTACATAGGCTGATCCTCCCCTGCGCACGGGATCGTTCTGCATGAGCTGCGAAAGACCGGCAGCGGGACAAAAGCGACTTTGCGAGAGCACTTAGGCGGTGCTTGCAGCGCCTTACGTGCGACGCATACCGGGCCCTTAGCGAGCTGTGCGAGCTTAGTAGCCCGGTAAAGCTCAGCTTCCGTCCGGATATACACTCGCCTTTCTGCGTAACTCGCTTCGCTCAGACAAGACTTGAAAGGCTCGATCCGGCCGTTGCTTCGCTAAGGGCTTTTGTCAAATGCTGCCTTGTCTTGTTCGCAGCTATGCCAGGCTGATCCCGTGCACTTTTGTTCACAAAGGTTTCACAGAAATTGTTAGCACTCACTCTTGACGAGTGCTAACAACAGTGGTATAACTATGCCAGAACAAAAAAGAACGACCGATCCGGTCAGACACATATGAAGGAGGATTTCAAAATGTTAGTACCCAGCATCTTCAGAGACGGTTTATTCGATGATTTCATGGATGGCTTCGGCTTTCCGACCGTATACAGGACCCCTGAAAAGAGAGAGCAGCCCATGTTCATGCGGACTGATGTAAAGGAACTGGAAAACGGCTATGAGCTTTCCATCGACCTGCCCGGCTACACCAAGGAGAACGTACAGCTCACCCTCAAGAAGGGTTATCTGACCGTCAGCGCCGAGACCACCAAGAACAATGATGAAAAGGATGAGAACGGCAAGTACATCCGCCGCGAGCGCTACACCGGCTCCATGAAGCGTTCCTTCTACGTAGGCGAGCGCATCACCGAGGAAGACATCAAGGCGAGATTCGAAAACGGCATCCTTGTGGTGAACGTACCGAAGGAAGATCAGAAGAAGATCGAGGAAAAGAAGTACATCACCATTGAATAACAAACTCCATCCCCGCTGCCGCCCAAATCGGACGGCAGCTTTTTTGTTGTGAAAATCTTCCCCATTTCAGCAGGATTCTGCTATACTGTCACTGAAGAAGGAGATTATACCCGGTCGGCAGCCGCCATGACTGCCATGACAGTTAGGAGGAATCATGAAAAACTATTCCGTTGATCAGAGCAAACAGTACCACATCCAGTGCGGCCAGGGCGACGTGGGTCGGTATGTGATCATGCCGGGGGATCCCAAGCGTTGCGAGAAGATCGCCAAGTACTTTGATGATCCGCAGTTTGTGGCGGACAGCCGGGAGTATGTCACCTATACCGGAACGCTGGACGGCGTGAAGGTCAGCGTCACCTCCACCGGCATCGGCGGGCCTTCGGCATCCATCGCCATGGAGGAACTGATCAAGTGCGGCGCGGACACCTTCATCCGCATCGGCACCTGCGGCGGCATGCAGCTGGACGTGAAGAGCGGGGACATCGTGATCGCCAGCGGCGCGATCCGCATGGAGGGCACTTCGAAAGAGTACGCACCCATTGAATTTCCTGCTGTGGCGGATTTCAACGTGCTGCGGGCCATGGCGGACACCGCCGAAAAGATGGGCCTGCCCTATCATGTGGGCGTGGTGGAGTGCAAGGATTCCTTTTACGGCCAGCACAGTCCCGAGAGCATGCCGGTGGACTACGAACTGATCAACAAGTGGCAGGCCTGGCTGCGCCTGGGCACGCTGGCTTCGGAGATGGAATCCGCCGCCATGTTTACGGTGGCAGCGGCCCGCGGTGTGCGCTGCGGCTCCTGCTTCCTTGTGGTGGCCAATCAGGAACGGGAAAAGAGATGCATGGACAATCCTGTCGTGCATGACACGGACCTGGCCATCCGGCTGGCGGTGGAGAGCGTCCGCACCCTGATCGCCAAAGATCAGGCCCGGTGATGCAGCGGCTGAAGGCTGATCATCTGGACCTGGCGCAGATCGCCGCTTCGGGCCAGTGCTTCCGCATGACCGCGGAGGGGAAAGGCTTTGTGATCCACGCAGGGGACAGGCGCGTGTCTGCCCTGCAGAAAGATGATATTCTGGAACTGGACTGCCGGAAAGAGGATCTCTCCTTCTGGCGGTCCTATTTTGATCTGGAGACGGATTACGGACAGTTCATCGCGGCCATCGATCCGGCGGACGAATATCTTCAGAAGGCTGCCTCCTTCGGCAGCGGCATCCGCATCCTGCGGCAGGACCTGTGGGAGATGATCGTCACTTTTCTGATCTCCCAGCAGAACAACCTACCCCGCATCCGGCGCTGCATTGAGAATCTCTGCAGCCGGTACGGGGAGGACAGGGGCGGATGGCGCGCTTTTCCGGAACCTGAGGCTCTGGCGGATCTTCCGGAGGACGCTCTGATGCCCTGCAATCTGGGCTACCGCAGCAAATATGTGGTGCGGTCCGCCAGGCAGGCGGCATCGGGAGAGGTGGATCTGGAAGCGATAAAAGAGATGTCCTATCCCCGGGTGCGGGAGGAACTGCAGAAGCTCTTCGGCGTGGGGGGCAAGGTGGCGGACTGCATCTGCCTGTTCGCGCTGCATCATCTGGACGCCTTCCCCGTGGACACTCACATCAGACAGGTCTTTGACGCGCAGTATCCCGCCGGCTTCCCCTTCGAGCGGTATCGGGGCTTTGCCGGCGTGCTGCAGCAGTATATCTTTTATTACGATCTGAAGGGATGAAGCCCGGCGCGGCCTGCCAGGCATGCGCGGCAAAAGAAGCACAAGCCGTACATTTTGCGAGAGCCCTTAGCGAGGCAACGGGCAGATAGCACTTTCCGAGGACCTGTCTGAGCGAAGCGAGTTCCGCAGGAAAGTGCTTGTACATCTGCACGGCAGGCGAGCTTAGTAGCTCTCGCAGCGTACGGCGGTGCCTTTTGCCGCGCAGGGACTGCGCGCGGCAGGCGGATTTAGCAACTCTCAAAGCGTACGGCGGTGCCTTTTGCCGCACAGACCCCGGCAGCCTACGAAACTTACCTCACATGTTTGCGTTGTGATAGGCCTTGTCCTGCGTCACGTCCTCTCCGAACCACTCGGGAGGGACGAAGGACAGGGCCTCTTCCTCGGTGGGGAACTCCACTTCCGCCAGCCACAGCCCCGCGCGGGGAGCCTCAAAATGATCCAGCTCAATGGTGTACTTCCCATAGGGGATCCGGTAGCGGCGTTTGAAGATCACCGTACCCTCCGCCTTGGCGCGCAGGGACAGGTAGGCTTCTTCGGAGAGAGGAAGATTGATCTCTTCCCGGACCATCTTTCCCTTTCCCTTGCAGGTCAGTTCAAAGCGGTCCCCGTTCCGCCGCACCCGCACCACTGGCTTGCGGCAGAGATAGGCCTGCTCGATCTGCGTGCAGGGATAGTTTTCCAGATCATCGGGGATATTCTTCAGTAAAAATTTGCGTTCGATTTCCATGTCCCAAGAATAACACAAAAATCCCTGTTTTTGTTACGGTTTTGTTGATGATTTGTTACTGTTTTGAGCATTTAGTGGTTGCACTGGGCGTAATTATTCATTAAAATGATATAGACAGTGGATCCTCGCCGGGAGGCGGGATGAAGAAAAAGAAAAAGTATTACACAGTTGTTGCCGGTCTCTGCGTGATGATCGCCGGAGCTCTGTTTCTGTGCGGGCGCAGCGAAGCGGCGCTGGGAAGAGACGGGGTGGTGATCACCCTGGAAACGGAACAGCGGGCCGGAGAGACGGATGGGTCTCTGGACCCGGCGGAGCCGGTCCTCATCGTCCATGTGTGCGGAGCGGTACGGAACGAAGGCGTGTACAGACTGCCGGCGGGAAGCCGGATCGAGGACGCCGTGATAGCCGCAGGCGGGTTTCTGCCGACAGCCGACCGGGATTACTGCAATCTGGCGCAGCCGGTGGAGGACGGACAGCAGATCCGCGTGCCCACCAGGGCGGAGGCGGAGTCCCTGCGGGAGAGCAGGCGGCAGCAAAACGACGGTCTGATCAACATCAACACGGCCAAAGAAGAGGAGCTGATGCAGCTCCCCGGCATCGGCCAAGCAAGGGCGCAGGCGATCATCGCCTGGCGGGAAGAAAACGGAGGCTTTCAGACGATCGAAGACATCATGAAGGTGCCGGGAATCAAGGAAAGCGCGTTTCAAAAGATCAAGGACAGGATCAAGACAGGAGATTAAATGGCTAAGGTACTTGTCGTCGACGACGAAAAACTGATCGTGAAGGGATTGAAATTCAGTCTGGAACAGGACGGAATGGAAGTGGACTGCGCCTATGACGGCGAAGAGGCGCTGGAGATGATCGCGAAGAACGACTACGAGATCATCCTCCTGGATCTGATGCTGCCCAAAAAGGACGGCATGGAGGTCTGCCAGCAGGTGCGGGAGACTTCGGACGTGCCGATCATCATGCTGACGGCAAAGGGCGGCGACATGGACAAGATCCTCGGCCTGGAGTACGGCGCCGACGATTATATCACAAAACCTTTCAACATCCTGGAGGTCAAGGCCCGCATCAAGGCCATCACGCGGCGCAACAAGAGCGCACGCAAGGAGCCCGCAAAGCCCGACAACCGCATCACTGTCCGCGGCCTCACCATGGACACGGAGAGCCGCCGCATCTTCATCAACGACAGGGAAGTCAACCTGACCACCAAGGAATTCGACCTGCTGGAGCTTCTGATCACGAACCCCGGCAAGGTCTATACCAGGGAGCAGCTGCTGCAGCTGATCTGGGGCGCGGATTATCCCGGCGACGTGCGCACCGTGGACGTTCACGTCCGCCGTCTGCGGGAAAAGGTGGAGGCCAATCCCTCCGATCCGCAGTATGTTTTTACCAAATGGGGAGCAGGATACTTTTATAAAGACTGATCATGGCAAAGGACGATAAGAGAAAGGGCATCAGCCTGGGCATCAGGCTGTTCGTCCTGATCATCATTCTGAGCACGGTCCCCCTTGTCCTGTCCAGCTTTTATCTGACGAGCCGGGCTGAAACGCAGGACATTGAAAACACCGTGCAGAGATCCCGGGAGCAGGCGATGATACTGGCAAATCAGCTGCAGGCTTCCGGTTATATTTCTGCGCCAAACGATCAATCGGTCAGCTTCATGCTTTCGCAGGTGGCTGACATCTGGGACGCGCGCATCCAGGTCATGGACGCGGACTGCCGCATCATCAACGATTCCTATAACGTCGATAAGGGAAGATACAATGTCTCGGAACAGGTCATGAGCTGCCTGTCGGCCAAGAGCGTGGTCACCTACGCGGACCGGGAGGAGATGATGTCGATCATCGCCTATCCCATGGTCCGGGCAGAGGGCACCGAAAGGACCGTGGAGGGCATCGTGCTGGTCACCAAGGACCTGAGCGACGCCGTCGGCGGCATTCTCTACGTCAGGGAGCGCATGCCCCTGTACCTGCTGGTGGTCCTGGGCACGCTGGTGCTGGTCTCCCTTCTTTCCATCTTCTTCCTGATGCGCCCTTTGCGGAAGCTTGTGCAGTCCGTGGACGCGGCTGCGGACGGCAGCCTGCGGGGCAGCGTCAACGTGCGCAATTACAAGGAGACCGCGAGGATCAGCGACGCGGTGAACCGCACCATCGGACGGCTGCGCATGCTGGATGAATCCCGCCAGGAGTTCATCTCCGACGTGGCTCACGAGCTGAAGACGCCCATCACCTCCGTCCGCGTGCTGGCGGAATCCCTGCTCTCCATGGGCGAAGTCCCCAACGAACTCTACCGGGAGTTCATGGAGGACATCACGAAGGAGATCGACCGGGAGAGCCACATCATCGACGACCTGCTGTCCATGGTCCGTCTGGACCGGGGCGTGTCTGCCCTCCACGTGAGCAACATCAATATCAACGACTGGCTGCAGCAGACCTTAAAGCGGCTGATGCCCATCGCCCAGGCGGCGGGGGTGGAACTGGCCTACGAAAGCTTCCGCCCGGTCATGGCCGACGTGGACGAAGCCAAAATGACTCAGGCCATCACCAACCTGGTGGAGAACGCCATCAAGTACAACAGGGAGGGCGGCTGGGTCCGCGTGTCCCTCAACGCCGACCTGAAGTATTTCTACATCAAGGTGGCGGATTCCGGCTGCGGCATTCCGGAGGAGGCCCAGGAGCATATCTTCGAGCGGTTCTTCCGCGTGGATAAGGACCGCGCCCGCGCCACGGGCGGCACCGGCCTGGGACTGTCCATCACCAAGTCCATCATTAACATGCATAACGGGGCGATCAAGGTCCACAGCAGCACCGAGGAAGGCAGCACCTTTGTGGTGCGCATTCCGCTGGTGTACACGGAGGAAGACGCCGGGGAGGAGCAGGGATGAAAAAGACAATTGCGTTTTTGCTTCTGATCGCGCTTCTTTTCTGCGGCTGCTACAAGAACCAGGAACGGCCGGAAGACGCCCTGTACGTCTACTGCCTGAACCTGCAGGGAAGCGCGCTGCTGACGGAAGACTACGTTCCGCAGGAGAAGACGCCCATGAAGCAGGTGACGGAACTGCTGGCCAGAATGGAGACCGTCGAGAGTACGGACAAAGTCTCCGTGCTGGCCGGAAGGTTTGCCGTCAATACCGATCAGACGGGGATGAACGGCAGTATCCTGAAGCTCTATCTGGAGGGAAACCGGGGGGATCTGGCCTACCAGGCCTATCTGCTGACCCTTTCCGCCCTGACCAGGACCCTGACCCAGGTGGAGGGTGTGGACGCTCTGCTGGTGTATATCAACGGAGAAGCCGTGACGGACAATTCCGGCAGGACCTTTGGCCTCATGCGTCCGGCGATGTTCGTCAACAATGCCGGCCGGGAGGAAAGCGACTACCGTGTCTCGGACATGAAGCTCTATTTTGCCAACGAGACCGGAACGCGCCTTCTGGAGGTGGAAAAGAGCGTCCGCGACAGCAGCAACGTTTCGCCCGAACGGACGGTCATCCGCCAGCTTCTGGCCGGACCGGATCCGGGAGAGGGCTACGCGGTGGTGCCCTCTGGGGCCTCCCTGCTGAGCATCAGCACCCGGGACGGCATCTGCTACCTGAACTTTGACGAGACCTTCGTCTCCGACATGGAAGCCGGCAGGGAAGAGCTGGCGATCTATGCCATCGTCAACTCCCTTACTTCGCTGGAAGGCATCGAACAGGTGCAGTTCGCGATCAACAGTTCTACGGACGTGGAGCTTGGGCTCTCCAAGCTGTCACTGGCCGAACCTTTCTCATTCAATTCGGACATCGTAGAGATCAAAGAGTAAACAAAAGAACACATGATCAGAAGACCGCTGCTCTGGATCCTGACGGGGTGGATCCTGGGAGAGCTGCTGGCTGCCTGGCTGGGACTGGTGGAAGTTCCGGCCTCTTCGTATTATGCCTCGGAGACGCCGGACGTTTCCCTGGCCTTTCTGGAGCAGGGGAAGGCCTTTCTGCGGGAGAGCCTGCGCAGGCTTTCGGCGGATGACGAGGAGGAAGGGATCTTTACGGCGCTGATGCTGGGCGATAAGCGCAGTCTGCCGGAGGACACTTACAGCCTGTTCCAGAACGGCGGGATCGCCCACATCATCGCCATATCCGGGCTGCATCTGTCCCTGATCGCCGGCGCGGCGCGGCGGCTTCTGCAGAAGCTGGGGCTGTCCAAAAAGACCGCCGCCCTGGCGGCGGGCGTCCTGCTGCTTTTCTATGTGCTGATGATAGGCGGCGCCGTCTCCGCCTGGCGGGCTTTCATCATGTATTCGGTGCAGACCGGCGCCATGTTCGCGAAGCGGACTTACGACGCCCCTTCGGCCCTGGGGCTGGCGGGACTGCTGATACTGCTGAAGGATCCTCTCTACCTGTTCAACGCGGCCTTTCAGCTCTCCTTCGGGGCGGTCTGGGCCCTGAGCGTGGCGGCGCCTGTGCTCACCAGATGGCTGGGCGCGGAAAAGAGCGGGATAAAAAGGACCGTGATCGCCAGCGCCGCGGTGCAGCTTGTCACCTTTCCCCTGGTGGCCTGGCATTTCTATAAGCTTCCCCTGTACGGCCTGATAATGAATCTTCTGGTGGTGCCGCTGACGGGCATTGCCCTGGCCAGTGTGTTCGCTGCGGCTCTGGCGGCCCTGATCTACGTCCCCGGCGGCGTCTTTTTGTGCGGCCTGGCCCACTACGTCTTTTTAGGGATCCGCTGGCTCTGCGCGCAGATGCTGCGGCTGCCCGGTGCCCTGTGGGTGACTGGCCAGCCAAGGACCTGGCAGCTGGCGCTGTACTACGGCCTGCTGGCGGCGGCGCTGGTGCTGATGAAGTGGAGGTGCCGGAAAGCGGAGAGGCAGGATCGGGAGAGAAAGACCGCAGACGCAGGAGCGAAGACGGATGAGGCGGAGGACTCCACAGACCGGCGCTCGGTCTGTGACCGTCCGGCTTTCCGCGCTGCGGCGGCGCTGCTTTTGTGCCTGATCGTGCTGTTTTTGCAGCGGCCGGCCCGTACTCAGGCGGCTGTCACGGCTCTGTACGTAGGACAGGGGGACTGTATCGTGCTGGAACTGCCGGGGGGCGGGGCAGTGCTGATCGACGGCGGCAGCAACACCATTGAGAATGCGGGGACGAAAGTGATCGTTCCCTATCTGCAAAAGCAAAGACTGACGCAGATCCATGCCGTGTTCTTAAGCCACCCGGACACGGACCACATCAACGGGATCAGCGCGGTGCTGGCGGAGCTCACGCTGAAGGTGGAGATGGTCTGCGCCTCAGAGGTCAGCCGCGGCTGTGAGGAGTACGAAGCCCTGCGGGAGGCGGCACAGACTGTGGGAGCCGACTGGCACTGGCTGGAGGCAGGAGACCGCCTGAAAGCCGGAGAGATGGAACTTTCCGTCCAGTTCGAAGGCCTGCAGGCGGAAAACACCAACGATCGGTCCATGGTCCTCCTAATGGAATACGAAGGTTTCTCCGCCCTGTTCATGGGAGACGCGGAAGAGGCGGAGGAGTCTGCCGGAGCCCCCTGGCCGAGGGTGGATCTGCTGAAGGCGGCTCATCACGGCAGCCGTTTCTCCACCGGGGAAGCCCTTCTGGAGCAGACCCGGCCAAAGACGGTGCTGATCAGCGCCGGCAGGAACAACCCCTACGGGCATCCCCACGCGGAGACCCTGGAGCGCCTGGCTGCCATCGGCGCGCAGGTTCACTGTACCGCGGAGGAGGGGAACGTCACAGTGGAGCTGAGGAAATGAATAGAAAACACACAGGGACGGTCCTTTTGTGTTCTGGTTGACTCATGATAGAAAATACAGTATATATAGTATATACGTTTATACAATAGAGGAAGGAGGCTGCCATGGAGACCGTCTCTGTCAGACCCTGGGGGAACAGCCAGGGGATCCGTATCCCGCGGGCTGTTTTGGAAAAACTGGACATAAAGACTTCCGACGAACTGCAGATCGACGTGGTTGAAAATGCCATTGTTTTGAAAAAGGTGTTCCGCCATAAAACGCTGGAAGAACGCGCCGCCGAATTTGGAGGCGAGATCAGCGTCTGCCCCTTTGACTGGGGAGATCCGGTCGGAAGGGAGCTGCTGTGACAGAACTATTTCAAGGCGACCTGATCCGGATCGCCGGGTTCAAGAGCCTGTTCATGGTCGTCAGCAGGAACAGCTTTATCAGAGCGACAGGACTCTTTCACGTCTGCCCTCTGCTGCAGGGGGTGCCGGAAGGAGCACTGCATATCGCGGTGACCGGCAGGCAGAAGACCAGCGGAACAGTGATCTGCGAGCAGATCAAACTGATCGATCCCCAGGTCCGGGACTGTACGAGGATCGACAGTCTGCCCCATGACATGATCATGAACATCTCGGACGCATTGCAGGGAATGCTTGAATATGATTGAACACGACAAGGAGGCACCATGAATTCATTCACCTACAGTTTTCCGGTAAAAGTATATTTCGGCGAAGGCGCCGCGCAGCGCGCTCTGCCTGTGGAACTGGCGAAAGTCGGCAAAAAAGTGATGCTGGCCTACGGCTTCGGTTCCATCAAAAAGAACGGCGTGTATGAGGAGATCACCGGCCTGCTGAAAGCGGCGGGCAAGGAGATCGTGGAGTTTCCGGGCATCATGCCCAACCCCACCTATGCCAAGGCCCTGGAAGGGGCGGCGCTGGCTAAAAAAGAAGGCGTGGACTTTGTCCTGGCTGTGGGCGGCGGCTCCGTGCTGGACTGCTGCAAGGTCATCGCGGCCCAGGCCGGGATGGAAGAGGACATCTGGGATCTGGGCAACGAGGGGCAGAAGGCCCTGGACCACAGCCGCTTTCTTCCCGCAGGCTGCGTGCTGACAGCCTTCGGCACCGGCGCGGAGATGAACAACGGCGCGGTGATCACCAACGAGGAGAAGAAGATCAAGGACGACGTGTTCTCCGCCTTTTTCGACTTTGTCATCCTGGACCCGAAGCACACCATGTCTACCCCGCTCAAGCAGGTGATGACCGGCTCCTTCGACACCCTGAGCCACTGCCTGGAGTCCTACATGGGCGAGCCCCGGTACGTGAATCTGACGGATGAGATGAACGAGGCCTGCATGCGGAACATCATCCGCAGCATGCGCGCCACCCTGAAGGATCCGGAGGACCTGTTCATTCGCAGCGAGCTGATCTGGGATTCCGGCATGGCGGAGACAGGCGTGTTCAAGATCGGCAAAAAGACAGATTTCCAGGCCCACATGCTGGAGCACCAGCTGGGCGCCTACACGGACTGCAGCCACGGACAGGGCCTGGCGGTGATCCATCCGGTGATGTACCAGCACATGGTGAAGGAGGCCGAAGTACAGTTCGCCCGGCTGGCCGAGGTGGTCTGGGGCGTGGATCCCGCGGGCAGGACCCGGGCACAGATGGCCCAGGCTTTCGTGGACCAGATCGCGGCCTTTGTGAAGGAAGTGGGCCTTCCCTCCACCTTCCGCGAGCTGGGGATCCCGGAGGACACGGACTACCGCGCCATCGCGGACTCCACCCTGCTGACCGGCGGCTGTCCCAGGAAATTCGACAGGGAAGAACTGTATCAGATCCTGCTGGAGTGCAGGTAAACTTCAAAGAGAACAGATGAAGGCGCGGCGCTTGGACCGCGCCTTTTAAGTGCCTGAAATATGCGGCGATGCCCTGACAATCAATTGACAAAAGCTACCCGAAAAACTATAGTTGAACCAGAGAAATATCCCAACATTCTTTTCTATGGAGGAAGATATGGAACGCTTAATGGATGCAATCGTAAAGCCGACAGCGGGCCCCGGTCTGGAGCTGCGCAAGGTGCCGGTCCCGGAACCCGGTTTCGGCGAGGTCCGGATCAAGATCCACAAGACCGCGATCTGCGGCACGGATGTCCACATTTACAACTGGGATCCCTGGGCACAGGAGCACATCACCCATCCGCCGATGACCATCGGCCACGAATACGTGGGCGAGATCGATAAGCTCGGCGAGGGCGTGGACCATCTGGTGGTGGGCCAGCGGGTCTCCGGCGAGGGACACATCACCTGCCATCACTGCAGGAACTGCCGCAGCGGCAACATCCAGTGGTGCAAGGACACCAAGGGCGTGGGCGTGGACCGCGACGGCGCCTTCGCGGAGTACATCGTGATCCCGGCCATCAACGTGATCGAGATCGATGAGAGCCTGGACGAGGACGTGGTATCCTTCTTCGACGCCTTCGGCAACGCCACCCACACCGCGCTGATGTGGGAGATGGTGGCGGAGGACGTGCTGATCACGGGCGCGGGCCCCATCGGCATCATCGCAGGCGCCATCTGCAAGCACGCGGGCGCCCGCCGGGTGGTGATCACCGACATCAACGACTACCGCTTAGGGCTGGCGAAGAAGCTGGGCGTGGACGCGGCGGTCAACACGGCGAAGGAAGATCTGCGCGAGGTGATGAAGCAGCTGCACATCGTGGAAGGCTTCGACATCGGCCTGGAGATGTCCGGCGCCGGCGCTGCCTTAAAGCAGATGTTCTCCGTGATGCGCACGGGCGGCAAGGTCTCCCTGCTGGGCATCAGCAACAAGCCGGTGGAGCTGAACATGAACGACATCATCGGCCGCGGCCTGACGCTGCAGGGCATCTACGGCAGAAAGATGGACAACTGGCATCAGATGAGCTACATGGTGCAGGGCGGTCTGGACCTGACCCCTGTCATCACCCATCGTTTCCATTACACTGAATTTGAAAAAGGCTTTGAAGCCATGAACAGCGGCAAGTCCGGCAAGGTCGTGCTCAGCTGGGTATAAACAGGAGGAGAAAATGAAGACAGCATTAAATGCATTTGAACAGGAACTGAACGCCATCCGCGAGGCGGGCACCTACAGAGAAGAGCGCGTCATCACCACGCCCCAGTCTTCCCGCATCAACACCACTGTGAAGGACAACGTCCTGAACATGTGCGCCAACAACTATCTGGGCCTGTCCGACAATCCGGAACTGATCGCCGCGGCGAAGGCCAGCTATGACAAGTGGGGCTTCGGCCTTTCTTCCGTGCGTTTCATCTGCGGCACGCAGCAGATCCACAAGGACCTGGAGCGCCGCATCGCCAACTTCGTGGGCACCGACGACGCCATCCTGTATTCGTCCTGCTTCGACGCCAACGGCGGTCTGTTCGAGACCCTGCTGGGCCCGGAGGACGCCATCATCTCCGACGAGCTGAACCACGCCTCCATCATCGACGGCGTACGCCTTTGCAAGGCCAAGAGATACCGCTATAAGAACAACAACATGGAAG
>JAGAEH010000157.1 GCA_017613225.1 Lachnospiraceae bacterium | reverse complement strand
TGTATAGAGAAACGTCCCTTATACACGCTTTACTTTTTCCTCAATTCCCAAAAGGCGATGGCGCTGGCCGCCGCCACGTTCAGGCTGTCCACCCCGTTGCCCATGGGGATCTTCACCACCACGTCGCAGGCCTCGATGGTCTCCGCCGACAGGCCTTCGCCCTCGTTGCCCATGATCACCGCGATCTTTTCCTCGCCGCCAAAGTCCTGTTCTCCCAGCCGTACGGCGTTGTCGGAGAGGGCCATGGCCACCGTAACGTAGCCCTGGGCCTTCAGCCAGCTGATGCGCTGGGCCGCGGTCATCCTGCTGTCGAAAATGGTCCAGGGCACCAGGAAGACGTTTCCCACGCTCACCCGGGAGGCCCTCCGGTACAGCGGGTCCGCGCAGCCTTTGGAGAGCAGCACGGCCTCCATGCCCAGCGCCGCCGCGCTGCGGAAGATGGCCCCGACGTTGGTGGGGTTCTGCACTTCCTCCAGCAGCACCACCCGGGAGGCTCCCGCGCAGACCGTCTCCGGATCCGGCAGTTTTCTTCTGCGGAACTCGCACAGCAGGCCCCGGGCCAGCCGGTAGCCGGCGATCTCGCTCAGTACGCGGTCGGTGGAAAGATATACCGGGATGTCCCCCAGCTGGGGCGCCAGCCGCTCCGCCTCCCGGCGGGCGATGGCCTCCTCCCCCACCATGGCCACGGGCTCGTATCCCGCCGCCAGCGCGCGCTCGATCACCATCGGCGTCTCGACCACGAACAGGCCCGGGTCCGGCTCGTAAAACCGGTACAGTTTGGTCTCGGCGCGCTCGTTAAACAGCGCCAGTTCCGGAATATTGATGTCATCTACGGGATAGTAGTTCAATCTCTTCGCTCCTCCCGGGCGATCGCCCGGTTCAATGTGTTCAGCACGTGCTTCTTGTCCTTCGTCCAGTCCGGCGCCAGCAGGATGCGCTTCGGGCCGTCCCCGGTCATGCGGTGGAGGACCGTCTGTTCCGGCAGGATCCCCACGCTCTCCGCGATCAGTTCCGCGTATTCCTCCAGGGAAAGCAGCGGGAAGGGTTCCCTTTCGTACTGCCTGCCCAATTCTGTCCCCTTCAGCACGTGGAGCATCTGCAGCTTGACGCCGTCCAACACGGGCTTCAGCCCCGCCAGGTAGCGGACGGTGTCCAGCATGTCCTCCTTCGTCTCCCCGGGCAGGCCGAAGATCACATGGACGATAACGGTCAGGCCGGCCTCTTTCAGCCGGGCGTAGGCCTCTTCGAACACCGGCAGGCTGTAGCACCGGTTGATGGCCCGCGCCGTAGATCCGTGTACGGTCTGCAGCCCCAGTTCCACCCATACCGGTTTGATCCGGTCCAGCTCGGTCAGCAGGTCCATCATCTCCGGGCCCAGGCAGTCCGGCCTGGTTCCCAGCGCCAACACCGCCACCTCCGGCCGCCGCACGGTCTCCATATAAAGCGCCCGAAGCCTGTCCGGGTCTCCGTAGGTGTTGGTAAAGGACTGATAGTAGGCGATGAACCGTTTCGCGTCCGTCTTGCCCCGGATGCGCCTTTTGGCCTCCTCGATCTGCTCCGCCACCGGGGCGGGCTTTGCCGCGAAGTCCCCGCTGCCCCCTTCGGAGCAGAAGGTGCAGCCCCCTGTCCCGACGGTCCCGTCCCGGTTGGGGCAGGTGCAGCCGGAGGACAGCGCCAGCCGGTAGATCTTCTCGCCGTATTCCGCTTTCAGAACGTCAGAAAGCCTGCGCATCTGTCGATACCTCCGGGAACGCGGGGCGCCGCAGCTGACGCGCACCGCGGGTTCAGACTCCCTCGCTGATGCAGATTTTCAAGCTCCGCAGCCAGGCCAGGCGGGCGGCGTCGTTATCGAAGTCCCGTCCCGCCATGCGGTCGAAGGCAGCTGCGTCCGTCACTTTCGCCATGATGACCGGATCCTCCGGCCAGTCCTCATCCTGCTCTCCGGCGGCCTTCAGCGTCTCTTCCGCCGCCCGTTCCGCGGCGCGGCGCTCCCGGACCGCCAGGTCGGGGATGATGTAAACGTCATATTCTTCAGCCGGTATCTCCGGCTCCTCTTTCGTAAATTCACAGACCGCCTCAAAGCCGAAGGGCTCATAGATGGCCGGATCCACCGGCAGGAGGATCACAAAAGGCACCCCCTGCTCCGCCAGCCAGTCAAAGGCGGCGTCCAGCACGTCCCGCATGTGGCCCTTCCGGCGGCTCTCCGGCACGGTGGCCACGGCGGCCAGCATGAAGGTGCGCACGGGAAGGCCCCGCACGGACAGCAGGTAGGGGTTCAGATGCGCCATGGAGAGGACGCGCCCGCGGCCGGATCCCTCTGCCCCGCCGGGCTTTTCCTCCTCCGGAACGCCGGCGGAAAACGCCGGTTCTTCCTTCACCGCGATCACGTTGTCGCGGCACTTTTCTCTGTAATACAGGTCCACATAGACCTTGCTGTCCTGGAAGGTCTGCTCGTAAAGGGGCCGTGTGGCCTGTTTATCTTTCAGCCGGTACAGGAATCTTACCCCCAAGTCTTCCGGCTTTCCTTCTGTTTTCTTTTCCATGGTCTCACCGCCCTCCGGACCGGCTTTCAGCGCCGTTCCCGCCGTTTCCGTTTTATCCTTTTGCGGCTCCACCGGCGTAGTCCAGCTGCCGGATCGTATATTTTCTCGCGAAGCCGATGGGCTGATAGCTCTCCTTGGCCTGGCGCAGGCCCGGATGCCCCATGTCATCCTCCCGGTTCACCAGCTCCGCCTCCGGGAATTCATGCAGCAGAAACTGCTGATTGATCATCTGGTACAGTCCGGGGAAGCTCGGATCCGCCTTTTCCACGCTGATCACCGCCATGTTTTCCCGCGGGTTCAGCGTTCCCATGGACATGGCCTGCAGCCTGCCGTCGATGAAAATGCCGCCCATCTTATAGCTGAGCCGGCAGCACTCCTGCAGGATCTCCCCGATGCCCTGCCTCTCGTAGCGCATGTCTTCGTCCGCCTGGGCGGCATGCTGCGCAAACCAGCGGTCCAGGAATTCCAGCACCGTCTCCCGGTCCCCGCAGGTCAGCGTGCGGTACTCCCACCGGCCTTCAAAGTCCCGCCGGAACCGGTTCACCTGATTCTTTTTCTGATGATACTTTTTCCCGGCCAGGGTACGCAGCCCCTCGCCGGAGTAGAGATAGTCGCGGTAGATGCTCTCCTCCGTGACCTGATAGCGGGGATCGTCCCCGAGGCCCATCGTCTTGACGCCCTCCTCGTCCGCGGAATAGACCAGCAGCGGCAGGTGCAGCACTTCGTTGAAATACTGTTTCATCACTTCAAAATAGTGAGGCAGATCTTCTTCGCCGCACCAGGGCAGCATGGTGAAGGGGTCGTCATCACTGCCCATCAGCATCAGGACCGCCCTTTCATCCGCGATGCAGATCCGGATGTTGTAGCGATCCTGCCAGATGAAGGTGTCCAGCAGGCCGCTGTCGCAGGTCTTGTTGGGGCGCAGGGACTAGTATGGCGCCATGATGTGCGCGTCGGCGCCGCGGGGTCTTGCAAAGATCAGTTTCGTTGACATAATGGTACCTGACAATTTTGATGCGGTCATTATACCACAGTTGCGGAGATTCGAAAAGATGGCTGCGGCGCATCTGTCCCACGCTTGCAAATGGGCGCCGGGGACAGTATAGTGGCAGCGGAGAGATATCATGAACACTTTTGAGCCCTGTGAAAATAAAGAAGACGGCTCCCTGCCGCCCATCACCGCGCTGCTGCTGGCCTGGTATGACGGCAGCCGGCGGATCCTGCCCTGGCGGGAAGATCCGTCGCCCTACCATGTGTGGCTCTCCGAGATCATGCTGCAGCAGACCCGGGTAGAGGCGGTCATCCCCTATTACGAGCGCTTTCTGGCCGAACTGCCGGACGTGGGCGCCCTGGCCGCCGCGCCGGAAGACCGCCTGCTGAAGCTCTGGGAAGGCCTGGGCTACTACTCCCGGGTGCGGAATCTGCAAAAGGCCGCCCGGCAGGTGATGGAAAACTACGGCGGCGCGCTGCCTTCGGATCCGAAGCAGCTGCAGCAGCTGGCGGGGATCGGCCCCTACACGGCCGCGGCCATCGCCTCCATCGCCTTCGGCGTGCCGGTCCCCTCCGTGGACGGAAACCTGCTGCGGGTATACGCCAGGCTGACCGGATACCGGGAGAATATCCTGGCCCCCGCAGCCAAAAAGCTGGCCGAGCAGGCCTTTGCGAAGATCCTTCCCCCGGACCGCCCCGGCGACATGAACCAGGCGCTGATGGACCTGGGGGCCACCGTCTGCCTGCCAAACGGCGCGCCGCTGTGCGATGCCTGTCCGGTATCGGCATTCTGCGCCGCCCGGAAGGAAGGGCTGCAGGCCCGGCTTCCCGTTGCGGAAAAGAAGGCGCCCCGGCGGGTGGAAAAACGCACGGTACTGCTGATCCGCGCGGAGGATCCCGCCTGCCCGTCCATGACCGGCTCCGGCGAAGAAGCTTCCGGCGCCTCTCCGTCTTTGACCGGCTCTGACAAGGGAGCTGCCTGCGTCTCTTCCGGCGCCGCTGCGGAAAACGAGGACATCGGTCTCATCCTTCTGCGAAAGCGCCCCGCCAGGGGCCTGCTGGCCGGACTTTGGGAGTTTCCCAACGCGGAGGGACATCTCTCTGAAAAAGAAGTTCGTCTCCTCTGCGAAAAGTGGGGGCTATCCATCACGCAGATCCTCCCCCTGCCCCCTTCCCGCCACGTCTTCACCCATCTGGAGTGGGACATGGCCGGGTATGAAGTGCTGGTGAAACAGGATCCCGCCGGCGACGTCTCCTCGAAGGAAACAGCAGCGCCTGTTTCCGACAGCAAAACGGACGGGGTCTTTGTTCCCGTCCGCCTTGTCTTTTCCGATCATGCCCTGCCTTCGGCCTTCGCGGCCTACACGGCGCTGCTGCGCTGAGCCAGGGACCGTTTCCGCGGCCTCTTTCCGAAGCCGCCTCCTACCCTTCCTTACTCCACCTTCAGCATCCGGTAGCCGATCCCGATGTGGGTCTGGATGTACTGGGGGGAGTCCGGCTGCGACTCCAGCTTTTTCCGCAGCGTCACCATGAACACCCGCAGGGAGGCCAC
>JAGAEH010000156.1 GCA_017613225.1 Lachnospiraceae bacterium | reverse complement strand
TGAACATGGCCTTCTCATCGGCAATGATGAAGTCGCAGGACAGGGCGAGGGGGAAGCCAGCGCCGGCGGCGGCGCCGTTCACGGCCGCGATGTACATCTTGCTGCTGGACTTCATGCCGTTGGTGATCTTGCCGACCTTGCCGATCAGGCTGTCCATGTTGATTTCGCCGCCGGCCTTGACCAGCTTGTAGAAGAAGCCGATGTCACCGCCGGCAGAGAAAGCCTTCGCGGCGCTGTTGAGGATAACGACTTTGACTGCGGGATCTTTTTCTGCTTCGCCAATCAGGTAAATCAGCTCGTCCGCCATCTGATCGTCGATGGCGTTCAGGTTCTTGCCGTAGTCCATGGTGATGGTGGCGATGCCATCCGCTACGGCATAGTGCAGTTTCTGCAGTTCCATAAGATACCTCCAAACATAAATTTTTACCGGCCAGCTTAATGAACCGGCAAGACTTCCTAGTTTCCGATCGTCGCGGGAAAAGCGCTGTGCACAGCCCCTCCGCGACGACATTAACCTGTTATTATTTTATCACCTGATACCCAGGATTACTATTGATAAATCCACCTAAAAAACATCCGTTTTTTGATACTTTTGCCCAATCCGTTTTTTCAGGGATTCCGGGCCTTCCCGGTCCGCTGATCCCCCTTGACCAAAAGCGGCCCCGCCCTGTATAATTGAGAAAAACGAGCGGGGAGGCGGAGCGGCTGTGGCAAAGCTGAAAGTATTGATATCGGGGATCCTGGCCGGCGTCTGCATCGGTCTCAGCGGCGTAGTTCTGCTGTCGGTGGAGAGCAAGGTCCTGGGCGCGGCCCTCTTTACGGTGGGCCTGTTTACCATCTGCACCTTCGGGCTGAATCTGTACACCGGCAAGATCTGTTATGTGTTTTTCCAGGACAGAAACTATGCGCTGAATCTGCCCATCATCTGGCTGGGGAATCTGATCGGGACCGGCGTGATCGCCCTCTTTGCCCGGATGACCCGCATCGCATCCATCTCCGAGCGGGCCATGAGTATGTGTCAGATCAAGCTGGACGACAGCCTGCTGAGCCTGTTCTTTCTGGGGGTGCTCTGCAACCTGCTGATTTACATCGCGGTGGAGGGCTACAACCGGAACCCCCATGAGGTCGGCAAGTATCTGTCCCTGTTTTTGGGCGTGACCATCTTCATCACCAGCGGCACGGAGCACTGCGTGGCGGACATGTTCTATTTCTGGATGGCCGGGGCCTGGTCGGCCCGGACGGTGATCTGCCTGCTGGTGATCACCCTGGGCAACTCCGTGGGCGGCATCCTTTTCGGCCTGCTGCACGACTTCGTGAAGAACAAGGCTTGATTTCGAAAAGAAAGAACAGCCCGGCGCGTCTGCGCCGGGCTGTTCTTTGCGTTTCGGGCCGGGTCTCAGATGACGGGACCCATGGTGTAGATGTCGATGAAGTTGAAGTACTTGATGGCCTCGCTCTTGGTCATCTCGCCGGAGAGGGTGCTGAGCAGACGCTCGAAAGTATACTCGCCCACCTGCTCGATGCTGCTCTCGCCGGTGATGATGACGCCGGCGTTGATGTCCATATCCTGCTCCATCTTCTGATAGGTGTTCACGTTGCCGCAGATCTTAAGCACGGGCATGGAGGGGAAGCCCTGGGGCGCGCCGCGTCCGGTGGAGAAGCACATCACCTGCGCGCCGGTGCAGGCCATGCCGGTGAGGATCTCCGGTTCACGGCCCGGGGTGTCCTTGATCCACAGCCCCTTGTGGTCGGTCACCATGTCGGTGTATTCCATGACGCCCTGGATGGGACGGCTGCCGGACTTCATGATGGCGCCCAGGGATTTCTCCTCGATGGTGGTCAGACCGCCGGCGATGTTGCCGGGGGTGGGCTGACCCTTGCGCATGTCGCAGCCCAGGGATTTGGCCCGGGCCTCCATGTTGTTGACGATCTCAAAGATCCTGTCGCCCACCTGTTTGTTCACCGCACGGCGGGCCAGGATATGCTCGGCGCCGATGAACTCGGTGGTCTCGCCGAAGATCACGGTGCCGCCCGCGTCCACGATCTTGTCGGCCACATAGCCGATGACGCAGTTGGAGGCCATGCCGCTGGTGGCGTCGGAGCCGCCGCATTTGATGGACATGACCACGTTGGAGATGTCCACCGGCTGCCGCCGCTGGGTGGAGATCAGCGCCGCCAGGCGCTTGGCCTTGGAGATGCCCAGGGCGATGGAGGCGGAGATGCCGCCGTCCTCCTGGATGCGGACCATGTCAATGGGCTTGCCGGTGGCGGCCAGGGTGCTCATGAGCCGATCCACGTCCGTGCCCTCGCAGCCCAGGCTGACCAGCAGCACCGCGCCCACGTTGGGACTGGAGCCCAGGGCGATCAGGGTGTCCGTCACCCGCTCCAGATCGGGCGGCAGCTGGCAGCAGCCCTGGTGATGCAGGAAGGAAATGCAGCCGCTTACGCTGTTGCAGATGGACTGGGCCGCCTCCGCGGCGCAGACGACGGTGGGGATGACGGCCACATAGTTGCGGGCGCCGACCTTACCGTTTTCTCTTACATATCCCCAGAATTCCATGCTCAGCCCTCCTTGTCGCCGCGGCCGCGCTTGCTGTCGAGATTGTGGACATGGACGTACTCGCCGGCCGCGATCTCATGCGTCGCCTCGCCCAGACTCTCGCCGTATTTGATGATGTCCTCTCCGGGATGAACCTCCCGCAGGGCGACTTTGTGCCCGTAGGGGATGTCATTGAGAAGCTGCATCACAAAGCTGTTGCCCTTCTTGTCGCGGACCTCCACATCGGACCCCGCCTTGGCTTCATTGGAGAAGACGGTGGCCACGTTGTCCAGATCGTTGACCTTCAGGGCCAGAGGTAGTTTCTTATCCATAGCTGTCTCCTTTTCATTCATGGGCTTTGGAAAAGGCGGTGCAGTGATTTCACTGCACCGCCATATTCACAAGGTATCGAATTGTTGTGCCGTCTATGTCTCAGTGAGCCGACAGGGCCGCCATGTTCAGCGGATCCAGGCCGAGCATCAGGATGCAGATCACGCCGAGGACGATGATGGCGATCAGGCAGTAGATCAGGCAGGGCACGATGTTGATCTTGATGATCTTGCCCTCGTTGCCCAGGGTGCCGGTGGTGGCGCAGGCCGCGACGACGTTGTTGACGCAGATCATGTTGCCCGCGGCGCCGCCGATGTTCTGCATGGCGCAGATGATCAGCGGGGAGATGCCGATCAGGGACGCGGTCTCAAACTGCAGGGACGCGAACAGGGTGTTGGAGACCGTGTTGGAGCCGGACATGAAGGCGCCCAGTACGCCGATCAGCGGAGCGATGATGATGTAAGCGCTCTGGAACAGATCGGCCAGGGCCTTTGCCATGACCAGAAGCATGGTCGGGGTCGAGGTGGAGCCCAGGTGCTGCTGGATGGCCTGCAGGCCGGCGGGCAGGTTGGCCATGGTGGTGGTATTGCGGTAGATGTACACCATCGCGCAGCCGAAGATCAGGGCGATGAACGCGCCGGTGACCTGCTTCCAGGTATCCTTGAAGATCACCTTGATGGTCTCGCCGTTGACCTTATGCAGGGCAAAGGTGACGAAGACGATCAGCAGGAAGGGGATGAGGCCGGGGTTGTTGGC
>JAGAEH010000155.1 GCA_017613225.1 Lachnospiraceae bacterium | reverse complement strand
GGTCCTGGGGCCTTCAAAAGCACGCGGCACGGACAAAAGTTGCACTAAGCTCAGCTTCCGTGCAGATGGACACGGTCCTTCCTGCGGAACTCGCTCCGCTCAGACAGGTCCTCGGAAGGCCCTATCTGCCCGTTGCTTCGCTAAGTGCTTTTGTCATGTGCCGGCTTAGCTTCTTTGAAGGCCCCAGGACCGCCTCCAGGCATTACCTCGGCTTCAGTTCCACCTCTATGATCTCCCCGGGCTGGGGATCCATCGCCTCCCTTGAGGTGAGGAGCAGGTAGTAGGCGTCTGCCGCCCCCGCCTGCAGCGGGCTCAGATGCGAGCCCTCCGGCGGCCAGGCCTTCAGGATACCGTCATCCGAAACGCTGAGTTTCATCTGTTTTACCACATAGAAAGCGCCGGTCTCGTACTGACGCTTTTTGTTTTTGCCGGATTTGGAACGGCTGCGCTCGAAAGACTCTGCCAGCCGCGCCTTCACTTTTTTCAGATGCGGCTCCTGCCCCAGGGCTGCGCGTACAGCGGGATACAGATAGAGGTCGGCCGTGATCGCCCCTCCGTCCGGCGGGCCGGAAAGACCGATCACCGGGGTGCCGTTCACCACGGAAAAGGAGCTGTGATGACCCGGCCCGTGGTTGACTTCGTGATAGAGGACGGTCCCGATCTCCTCCAGCGCCTCCATGCCCCAGTCGTCGCTGCCCTTGGAAGAACCCGCGTTCAGCACCACGATGTCCGCCTGTTCAGCCGCGGCCAGGAGCGCCGTTTTCAGGGCTTCCCTGTCGTCTTTTACGATATCGGATATCAGTGGCTCTCCGCCCCAGCTGCGGACCTTCTCTGCGATGGTGATGGATGTGCTCTCCACGTTTTTTCCGGCCGGGACTTCGTCTTTGCCGGCGTGTATGAGCTCGTTTCCGGTGGGGATAAAGGCCACAACGGGCTTTTTCAGCACGAGGACATGGGCATTATTGCCGTTGGCGATGTAGGACGCCAGGATTGGGGTGAGTTCTGTACCGGCGGTCACCAGCTCCTCTCCCGCTTTCATGATGCTGCCCGGGGCGGAAGTGCCGTCGAAGCGGGCGGAAGGGCAGGTCTTGAAGGCCACTTTGGTATCGTTATCCGAAAACATGACCTGCTCCACCGGGATAGCCGTATCAAAGCCTTCCGGCATGGCCACACCGGTGTTGGCAAAATCCCAGTCCCGGCCCCGTACCCAGTCAGCGGTGTCCGGCATGCCCCCTGCGAAGTCGTCCCAACGGACTGCCACGGAATCCATCCGGGCCGTCCGCATGTTGGGGTTGTCCCACCGGGATACGGCATCTTCCGCCAGCACGCGGCCCACCGCTTCGATGACGGGCACTGACTCGGCCGACGTTATCCGGGGCGTATGCCTGATAATGATGCCGGCCGCCTCATTGCGGTCCACCTGTATGTGTTTGGAATGGTCTCTCATCTTTCTTTTCCCCTTCCTCGGCGAAGATCCTTCGACTCCGCTTCGCTCCGCTCAGGATGACAACAGGGGGCCGTCCCCGTTTCACGTCAGCCCTGCATCTCCTCAATGTGGTGCACGTAGTCCAGCGTGCCGAGGGCCTCGATGATCTGCCCGTGGGTCTTGTATTTCTTCAGTTCCTCGCTGTCGATGGTGAGGGAGACGGAATACACGCTCAGCCCGGAATTCACGTAGGCCGGGTTCACCTCGATGTCATCGATGCGCAGCCCCAGCTCCCGGAGGGTGGTCATGAAGTCCTGCAGGTAACTGCTGCTCTTCAGCTCCAGGTGCACCTCGAAATGGTTGGAGCGATCCTTCAGATACTTCTCAAAGGCCGGGAACAGGGACAGGCTGCACATCAGCGCCGCGAAGGCCACCAGCGTGACCATGTAAAAGCCGGCGCCGGCGGTGAGGCCGATGATGCCGCAGACCCACAGCGCCACGGAGGTGGTGAGGCCCTTGATCTGGTTCCGCGAGGAGAACAGCACCGAATTCTGGCTGACGATGGCGACGGCGATGACGACCGCCGCCGACAGGATGTGAACGCTTCCCCCCAGGGTCACGTTCAGATACAGTTCCAGCATCATGGCCACCGTGGCGCCGAAAGTGACCAGGATGAAGGTCCGCAGGCCCGCGGAATGGCGCTTGCTGGAGCGCTCGCAGCCCACCACGGCTCCCAGCAGCACCGAAAGCACGGTGCGCAGGAGGATGGACCCCCAGTTGATGCCCATGGACCACTGGCCCATCAGTTTCGCAATGGGATCATAGATCTCGTTCATGCTATCTCCTCCTCCATCGTTTGGTTCCGGGCCGTCCCAGGGCTTCGAAGTACTCCTCCGAGGCGCTGGTGAAGGCCTGTTCGTTTTCGTCGATCTCCCGCTCCGGCAGTTCCTGCTGGATCTTGTCGATCCGCTCGATCAGCAGCTGCAGTTCCGTCTTTTTCTCCCCTTCCGGGGTGGTCTGCTCCACCTCCACCATGTCCTCGATGGCGTTGGAGTAAGAGCCGGAAAGGTACAGGGACAGTTTGGCGCTGGCAGGGCCGATCAATTCGTACAGCACGCTGGAGGCCAGGATGATGGTCTGCAGCGCATTGCCTGCTTCGCCGCCCAGAGTGCGGGCGCCCAGGGCCGCCAGGCCGATGGCGATCCCCGCCTGTGGGATCAGGGCCAGGCCCAGATAGTCCCGCACCTTTGCGGACTTTTTCGTCCAGAGGCAGCCTAAAAAGGCGCCCAGATATTTTCCGAGAATGCGCACAAAAAAGTACAGCACGCCGATCCACAAAAGGGGCGTCCTGCCCACGCTGCCGGAGGCGCCCACCAGCGCCTTCAGATCAAAGCTCATGCCGGAGCGCACGAAGAACAGCAGCAGGATGGGCGGGCTGAAGTAGTTCACCTGCTTGAACAGCCGGTCATCATCCGAGATGTTGACGTACACCATGCCCATGGACATGCAGCCGAGAAGGGGCGACACGTCCAGCGCGGCGCAGATGCCGCAGAAGGCGAAAAGCAGCGCCACCACGATGATCAGCCGGTTGTCCGTGGAGCGCTTTTTCGTCCCGGCGGTGAACCGCATGATCACGCCGAAGACGCCGCCCAGCAGCATGATCCCCAGATTGATCAGCATGGGCCTGGCCACCGAGCCGAAGCTGAAGACCGTCCCCGCCAGGGAGGCCACGGCGATGGAGATGGCCACGCTGTAGGCCAGCAGGCCAACGACGTCGTCCAGGGCCACCACCTGCAGCAGCGTTTCCACAAAATCGCCCTTCGCGCCGGTCTGGCGGATGGTCATCATGGTGGAGGCCGGCGCGGTGGCCGAAGCCAGGGCCGCCAGCACGATAGAAAAAGGCAGGCTCAGCCCCAGAATAAAATAGGTGAGCACGAACACCAGCAGCGTGGCCATGAGGGCCTCTGCCAGCGTGATCAGGACCACCTTCATGCCGTTCTTTTTTATGGTGGAAAGTTTAAAGAATTCGCCCGTGGAAAAGGCGATGAACGCCAGCGCGATGTCCGCCAGAAACTCCGTGCCCTCGATCACCCGCTGCGGGATCAGGTCCAGCACGAAGGGGCCGATCAGAATGCCTGCCACGATGTAGGCCGTCACGTTGGGAAGCTTCAGTTTTTTGGTGACGCGGGTCATCAGAAAGCCGGAGATCAGCATGATGGCAACAGAGATGATCACCATCGTCACCGGAGAATCCATGCTTTGATAGAGCCTTTCCAGCATCGCGTCCGCCTTTCTGCGCAAGCCAT
>JAGAEH010000154.1 GCA_017613225.1 Lachnospiraceae bacterium | reverse complement strand
GGACAGCTCCAGCAGCGGGAAGGCCCGGTTCAGCGGATAGCAGAACAGCCAGGTCAGCAGGGGCCGCGCGATGGTCACGCTGATCAGGGACATCATGGCGATGAACTTCACGTCGCCGGCACCCCGCAGGCAGCCCGACAAAACGACGCGCTTGTTCTGGGAATAGAAGCCCGCCAGCACCACCAGGAAGGCGATGGAGGAGCCCCGGATAACGTCCGGATCCTGGGAGAAGAAGGTGGGCAGCACCCTGTGCAGCGACAGAAAGACCACCACCAGCAGGATGGTGAGCCAGGTGGACACATGCTTGGCCACATCGATGTAGTCCGCGGCCTTTTTAGGATCTTTTTCACCCAGGGATTTGCCTACCAGCGCCGTGCCGGCGGAGGAGATGCCGTCGCCCAGGGTAAAGGAAAAGCTGGTGCACTGCTGCACCACCTGGTTGGTGGCCATGGGGATGGTGCCCAGCCCCGCGATCAGGCGGGTGTTCAGCATGAAGCCGATGCGCAGGAAGACGGATTCGAACACGGAGCCGCCGCCCACCTTGATCAGGCTGCCCACAGTCTCCCTGTCAAAACGGACAAAGCCGGTCTTCCGGGGGCAAAGGTAACCCTTTCGAAGCAGCATGGTGACCGCCATGATGCAGGAGACGCAGGTGCCGATGGCCGTGGCCAGAGCCGCGCCTTTTACCCCCATGGCAGGGAAGCCCAGGTGGCCTTCGATCAGGCAGTAGTTTAAACACACGTTTACGATATTGGCCGTCATGTTCACCCGCAGGGTGATCTTGGTCTTGCCGATGCCCCGCATGGCGGCGCAGATGCTCAGAGCCCAGTTGTTCAGAATAAAGGCGCAGGAGATCACCCGGAAATAGGTGGCGGCCAGTTCCCTGGTCTCGTCGTTGGCGCCGGCCAAAGTGACCAGCCCGCTGGCGCAGGTGGTTCCCACCAGGGTCATGATGACGCCCAGGAAGGTGACGATGGCAAGGGACTGTTTTACGCAGGAGACTGCGCTGTCCTGCCGCTCCTGTCCGAACCTGCGGGCGATGACGGCCGTGGTGCCCACGCTCATGGCCTGGGTGAAGACCAGCATCAGCATGCGGGGCTGGCCGCACAGGCCCACCGCCGCGATGGCGGCAGGCCCCAGCTTGCCCACCATCATGGTGTCGAAGGCATTCATCAGGGACATCAGCGCGCCTTCCAGCGAAGCCGGCCAGGCGATCTTCAGGAGCGTTCTGTACTTCTCCTTCATGTCCGGATTTTTCAGTTGTTCGATCCCTAACATAGCAGATCGTACCCTCCGAATCAGTCTAAACAGGCTACATTACCAGCGTCAGGTTGTTCAGTCCCAGCGAATTGACGTAGTTGGCTTCTTTCACCATCTTCATCACCATGCGGATGCCGATGTGGACGGTGGGGTCCTCGTCGCTGTGCAGCTCCAGGTAGTGGATGGGGTCGAAGTTCACGCAGTTGTCACGGATGCGGATCACCTTTCTGCCGTCCTTGTACAGCAGGCGGATGTCGATGCTGTGGTCCGTCTTATTGTCCTTGGTAAAACCGTGCTCCACGATATTGTTGGCCATCTCCTCGATGCACAGGGCGATCATCATGCTGTTGCGGGCAGACTCACCGTGCTCCCTGCAAAAGTCATCGGCGCGCCGGGAAGCCTCCACCACTTCTTCCGACGTGCGGACCGTCGCCTCCAGGAACTCTCCCGGCGCCGCGCCGAAATCGTCCTCCAGGAGGCTGTACGCTTCGGCGGAGACCTCCACCTTATTGCGCAGATGCCACACGTACAGGCTCAGCAGCACAAAGGTCAGGCCTTCGCCGCAGACATAGCCCAGCCACACGCCCGTCGTCCCCCAGAACCGGCTCAGGATAAAGGCGAACAGCGCCGTCAGCACAAAGTTCTGCAGCAGGGAGATGATCTCCGTGAGAGGCGTCCGGTTGACGCCCTGATAATAGTTTTTAAACGCGGTATTCAGCGCGCTGGCCAGCAGCGACAGCGAGAACAGGCGCAGGCCGGTGACGGCCAGCCTGCCGGCCCCGGAACCGGGCTGCAAAAACAGCTTTACAAGGGCCGGAGCCGCGGTCAGCACGGCCGCGATCAGCACCAGATCCAGGATCACAGCGTAGAAAGTCATGGTCTTCACCACCCCGTACAGGGAGGTGCGGTCCTCGTCACTGTAGAAGACTGCGGAAAGCATCAGCGCAACGGAGGCTACGCCGGAGCCGAAGCAGTAGCAGATGTTCCCCACGGTGGAGATCACCGAATAGGCCGCCACCGCCGCGTTTCCGCCTGCGTGAAGCAGCAGTTTGTTCAGCACGAACACCAGCAGCACCAGGCTGATCTGATTGATGACCGTGGGCACGCCGTACTGTGTCAGCCGCCCGCAGACCTTCGCGGTGATGCTCTTCCGCCTGAACCGGAACATGCAGTCCTTTTTAAAGAAATACAGGATCCCAACCACAAAGGCGATATAGTAGCTGAGACTGGAGGCCAGTCCCATGCCGAAGGTGCCGCCGTGGAACACGAATACGGTCAGCAGATCAAAGATGATATCACTCACCGTCATCAGCGCCACCGCAGTCACCAGCCGCGCGCGGTTTCCGGAGATCTGCATGTAGGGCACCATGATCTGTGCAAAGATGAAGGCCGGCGCGCCGATGATGAAACCGATCAGATAATCCCTTGTCAGGCGAAAGACTTCGTTGTCTTCCCCGGGCCTCCCGCCGCCCAGCATCGTGGTGAGGGGCGAGGAGAACAGGACCACCGCGGCCACGCCGATCACCGCCACCGCTCCGGCCAGGAATACAGAGGCCGAAAAGCAGGCATTGGTGCCCTCTTTGTCGCCGCTTCCCAGCGTCTTTCCGCACATCACCTGGATGCCCGCGGAAAGCATGCTCCCGAAGGCCGCGAAGAACAGCAGCACCGGACTGGCCAGGCCGTAGGCCGTCATGGCGTCCACGCCCAGAAATCTGCCGATCATGATGCTGTCGATCAGCATGCAGAGCGTGACCGTCATGGCGGACAGGATCTGCGTGATCAGCATCTGTCTGAAGAGTTTTCGGATCATTCCCTCCCCCAAAGCAGGAAAACGGAGCCTGTTTTCTTCTCACCTTCCGTGAAACAGAACGCTCCTTCCCGCATCCAGTCGAAAACAGGGCGGCCATAAGGCCGCCCCGCAGTATTCATCGTCCGGTTTCGGATCTTCCTATAAGCCGAATTCCTCCACCAGATATCTGCTGTACCGCTTCGCCATCACGTGCCAGTTGTAGAGGCTCTCGCCCATCACCGCGCCGCAGGCCTCCCGGTACAGGGCCCACACATACCAATAATACGACACAATGGCAGTATACGCAAGATAGTGGAAGCGCAGGATGTCATTGTATTCCTCCCCGCAGTACTCCGCGACGAAGCGTTCCGCCTCCTCCACTTCCCACATGGAGTCCATGATGTAGCAGCCCAGATCGCAGCCGGGGTCCGCGTTGCCCGCGTACTCCCAGTCGATGAGGATGGTCCGGCCGTCCCCGGCCAGCATCCAGTTCGGCGCGTAGGTGTCGCAGTGGCAGAAGCGCATCTCCACCCCGTCGCCCTGACACTTGTCGAAGCACTTTTTCACAGCGTCCTTCAGCGCGTCGAACTCCTGGTCGGCGATGCCGCCCTTTTCCGCTCGAAGGATCTCCTCGATCTTGGCCGCGTCTTCCCAGGGCAGGAAGGCCCAGTCCACGGAGAGCTTCTGCTTATGGAGATTCCGCAGCACTGCCAGCAGCCGTTTGGAATCCTCAAAGCTGTCATAGCTGGGGATGCGGATGCCCTCCACGAAGTGGCTGATCTTCCATCCCTCTTCCTCGTCCATGCAGATGAATGTCGGGTCCACACCGATGGACTTTGCCAGCTCCAGGGCCTTCTTTTCGTGGGCCCGGGAAATGATGGCCTCCGTCCCGTCGCCGGGATGGCGGTAGACGTATTTGCTGCCCTCCACTTCGAACACGAAGGAGGTGTTGGTGAGCCCTTCCTTGATGGGTTTGAAGTTCAGGATGTCGCTCTCTTTGCAGCTCAGGACCTTCGCGATGTTCTTCATGATCCTGCTGTGGGTGTGGTTCACGTAGTTGGCGTCAAATTCCCGCAGCTCGTCCAGGGAGTCGAATTCAAAGATCACGCCCTTTGGATAGACCTTGATCTCCATGGGCGGCAGGATCTTCAGATTCTCTGCAAGCACCTGCTCCCAGAGGACCGCGTCGTAATTGCCCACCTCCGCGTCGTCGGTGAGGATCTGCATCATGATCTTCGAAAACTCGCGGGTCCAGTACACATGGCCCAGCATGATGTCGCCTTCTGTGCCGCTCTTTTCCACCCGGCCGATGTTGCCCTTGGCGTCCGGGTTCATGTACCACTCGTTGGTCTTCTCCGTCACGTGTTCCGCGGCGTAATAGGACTGATAGACATAGTCCTCGAAGGGATTCTCCTCGAAGTAGTCGTCCGAAGAGCAGATGTAGGAGTTTTTAATGTACTTCTTGGCCACGTACAGGGTGTGGGTGTTGTTCTTGGTGTTGTATTCCGGATTGATGACGATCTTCAAGCCCGGGTACTTGCTCTCCAGGTAGAAGAAAGCCTCCTTTTTGTAGCCCAGGATCAGCACGATCTCCCGGATCCCGGCCTCGAGAAGCTGCTCGATCTGCCGCTCGATCAGGACCTCGTTCTTCACCACCAGCAGGCCCTTGGGCTTCTCCAGGCTCAGGGGCACGAAGCGGGTGGACATCCCCGCGGCCATGATCACCGCGTTGTCCACTTTGTAGGGGCGCAAGGCCTCCAGGCCTTTTTCGGTGATGCCCGGCTCGCGGCACAGGCCCTTTTTTGCGGCGGCTTTATCGTTGATCCAGCCGTTTTCCGTAAAAGTCCGGAGCGACTGGGAGATGTATCCTGTGGAAAGACCGGTCTTCTCCTTCAGACTGCGGACACTCAGGATCCCGTGCTTTTTAATGGCGTATAGTAACGTAAATTCGTTTTTGGTCATGGTTTTCTCCAGTTTTGGCATCCCAATGGGATTCTTCGCCTTCGGTTCAGAATGACATGGCAAACTGTCACCCCGAAAGGATTCTTCGCCTTCGGCTCAGAATGACAGGCTGTTTGTCATCCTGAGCGCAGCGCGCGAAGCACGCGAAGCCGAAGGATCCCTTCCGCGCTTTAGCCCATCATACAATATCCAGTTCTTCCCGATCCTTCAGCATGTACTTGCGAAGCGGCGTCAGGCTGGCCAGCCAGTAGAGCAGGCCGCCGCAGACCGCCGTGTAGCCGCTGCCGGTCAGAATCATGAAGATGGGGCTCTTGATCTCCATGGTCAGCGGATTATAGATGAAGATGAGGTTCGTCACAAAGGCGATCAGCATGCAGCCCAGGCCCACCAGGTTGAAGCCGCCGGTGAATTCGTAGGCCTTGTGATCATCGATGTTGTACAGCGATTTCAGGCTGATCTTCTTCTTTTTCACGATCAGGTAGTCCACCACCGTCATGCCTATGATGGGTCCTTGTATCTGCGCCGCCATGGAGATGAAGGAACCGAAATTGTCCATGACCCAGCCCCACACGGTCAGGGCGCTGACGTAGATCGCCGCCAGCCACACCAGCAGCTTGTAACTCACCTTGGGCAGGCCGCTCTTGACGATCATGCAGTTCACGTAGGAGCCGGTGCCCTGGGTACCGATGTTGGCGAAGGCCACCATCAGCAGGGACAGCAGCGAGAAGCCGGGGCCGGCCAGGGTAGCCAGCATCACCGTGGGATCGCTCTCGTAATAACCGGCGCGGGCAAACATGGCGATGGCCATCACGCCGCCGGCGACCACGAAGAACGGCGCCACCACGCCGTAGGCCAGGGAAGTGGACCAGTAGCCGCTGCGCTCGCTCTTGGCCAGGCGCGGCAGCACCAGCGCCTGAGTGGACCAGGAGAAGGCGAAGGCCACGTTGCCCTCCGCGCTCAGCATGAACCGCCCCAGTCCCGTCTCGTACAGGCTGGTGTCAGGCTTCACCTTCAGCATTTCGCCCAGAGGCACCGCGGTGAAGCAGATGATCACCACGATGGCGCCGACGATCAGCAGCGCCGTCACCAGGAATCGGTTCACCCACTTGATCACGTCCGGGCCGCCCAGGGCGATGGCCGTGCCCAAGAGCACGCATAGGACGCCCAGGGCCGGTTTCCAAAAAGTGGGATTCAGGATCACCCCAAAACCGCCGAACAGGTTGATCATGGAACTGGCAAAGAGCTGCGAATCCACCGCGTACCAGCCGAAGTTGGCCATGCTGATGACCGTGGCGAAGATCGCTACGCCCTTTTTGCCCAGCACCGACCGCAGCCATACCCACAGGTCGATGCCGTAGCGCACCGCGAAAAACACCGGGATGCACTCGATCAGGATCCAGACGATGTTGAAGCAGAAGATGTTGATGATCATCTGCTTGAATGACAGATACTGGGCCACATAGGCGCCCTGGGTGTAGCACCAGGTGGCGATGGAAAAGCCGCTGGTGGCAAGGAACAGATCCCAGAAACTATACTGACGGTCCCGGGCCATCATGGGCACGGTGCCGGTGACCGTCTCCTGGCGGATGTACTCCGCGTGACTCATCTTTGACATTATGCGATCACCCCCGTCATGCACAGAATAATGAGGAGCAGGCACACCGCGCAGCTGGCGGCGATGCCGATCCAATCCCATTTATCCGCCTTTTTCGGAAACTCATAGTCCGGGGACGCCATCTCCTTCAGACGCTGATCCGTCTCCTCGTAGATCAGCTCCTCGATCGATTTTTCAAAAGCCTTTTCTTTTTGTTCTTCCATAATTACTACCTTGGTCTTTCATAGTTGCCCGCGTGAACACATAGGGTCCGCGCAGGCGTGCCCACAGTTCGCGCAGGCGTTCATATTCGCCTATTATATCACCGCTTTTGAACATTTCAAGCATAAAATGAGGACGCGGGGACGGTTCTTCTGTCTTCGTTTTGTCGGCCAGACAGATACTTTTGGGTTATCCAACAAAAAGTATCTGCTTTCTGATCGTTTTGGAACTGTTCCAAATACGCCTTCTCAAAATCAAAGCAGATACTTTTGGGTAATCCAATAAAAAGTATCTGCTTAAAACTACTGTTCCACACAAGAAAAAACTTGATCAGCCCAAAAAAGAGCAGATACTTTTATGATATTTCACAAAAAGTATCTGCTTTTTTTGTAAAGTAAGATATCCGAAAGGCGGAAAATGAAGGGAAATGGCAGATACTATGGCAAAAACAGGACAAAGTATCTGCTCGCAGCGGCATAGGACCGGCTGAGAATAACTCACCCGCGCCAGCAGATCGCCTTTTTGATCTGATCTACCTTCTCCTCGCCCACCAGCTGGCGCACCAGCTCAAAGGCAAAATCAAAAGTGGCGCCCAGGCCCTGTCCGGTGATGATATTCCCTGCCACGGTCACGCTCTGGCCGGTCAGCACCGCGCCTTTCATCTGCCCTTCGAAATCCGGATGGCAGGTTGCCGGTTTGCCTTCCAGCAGGCCCAGCTCCGCCAGCAGGCTCGGCGCTGCGCAGATCGCAGCCAGGCGCTTATGGGCCAAGGGGAGTTTCCCCATGGGAACGATCGACTGTCCGGCAGCCGTGTCACCGCTGTCACGAAGCTGCTCCGAAGAAACCGCGGCTTCGGAAAATGGTTTCTCCCCAGAAAGAGATTTCCCGGCCGGATCGGCATCGCCTCCCCTGGCCGTGCCATGCGCAGCCAGGTCAACGTTGCCTTCCCCGCCTGTTCCATCCGCGGCCGCAAAGATGCGGCACTGCTCCCGTACGATGGCGCTCTTCGCCAGGTTCTCTGTCCCCAGCCGTCCGCCGGGCAGCACCAAAAGATCCGCCGAGTCAAAGGCTATCTCCTCTGCCTGCACGTCGGCAAGCACATGTATGTGCCGCGAGGAGACCACCTCCAGCCTGCCCATGACAGATGCCATCAGCGTGCCTACGCCAGCGCGGCGCAGGATGTCGACTACGATCAGGGCTTCACATTCTTCAAAGCCGTCGGCTAAAAGTACAAATGCATTCATCTCATCTCCCCCTCTAAACTTTACATAACCACCAGATCCGTGTTATGATCCGCTTAATATCGATCTTATTATTTTCTTAATTCTATTCTGCTCAACTCTTTTAATCCATAAACATGTTTGCCGCAGATCAAAGCTAAACTATCTTGATTTTTGAGAGCATTTATGCTATCATTCTGCCGGCAGACGGAAAGGACTCTTTATGTATCACATAGCGTTTTACGAGACTGCCAACGGTCATTCTGATGTCCGCGAATACCTCGATCTGCTGCTTCAAAAGGCAAAAACAGATAAAGATGCCCGCATTCAGTATAAGCAGATGGCGCGATACATCCAGCTTCTGCAGGATAATGGGACCAACCTTCCGGCGGAGATCGTCAAGTATCTTGCAGACGGGATCTGGGAGCTGCGTCCCGGAAACAACCGCATCTTCTTCTTTTTCTATGATGGCTGCGCCTATGTCCTGCTGCATCATTATCGGAAGAAGTCTCAAAAGACACCTGCCAGAGAGATCCAGCGGGCAAAGTCCGAGAAGAAAGACTATATCCTTCGAAAGGAGCAAGACCAATGAACTGGACCGAATACAAAAAACAGATCAAACAGACCGATCCTCTGGGAAAGCAGCTGCTGGACGAAGCAGAAGCGGAAGCAGAGATCATCTCCGCTATGATCAGACGGCGCGCCGATCTTGGTCTGAGCCAGCGCGACCTGGCCGAGCTCTGCGACATTCCTCAATCGTCAGTCGCACGGATCGAGTCCAATAAGATCACACCACGTTTGGACACACTGCTGAAGATCTTTTGCCAGTTGGGCCTGAAACTGCAGGTGACGTCCATGTCCGGGGAATAATAAGCCGATGGTCCTCCAACTCCTCCCTCTTCGCGGGCTTCGCTCGGGATGACGGGCAGGGTGCAGGCAAAGGGGTCCTCCAACTCCGCCCGCTTTACAGGCTTCGCTCAGGATGACGGGCCGGGGCAGGCTCTCCTACTTCCTTCCCTCTTTTTCTTTCCTTCTCTTATCGTTGATGATCTTCACGTGCTCGTCGGTGATCAGCGTCACGCCGTTCTCCTTCGCCCAGGCGATGCAGCCGTTCAGCACTGTTTTCAGAAAGGGCCGCGGCACTTTCACGAAGTTCTTCAGCGCGTCGTCAGTGAACTTCACCGTGTCGTCGCAGCGGTTGGCCGCGTAGCGGATGGACTCGATGTCCACCTCCTTCG
>JAGAEH010000153.1 GCA_017613225.1 Lachnospiraceae bacterium | reverse complement strand
CTCCAACACTTCCTGGGCTGCTCCTCAGTCCACTGACGCCGATTACGCCATCGCCTTCTCCAAGGACGTGAACGGCAACGACATCTACACCTCCGACATGGACGCCGACGCCCGCGAGGCCGCCGCGCTGGAAGCCGCTCTGGGTTACTTCGAAGCTGCCGGCTACACCGTGGCTGACGGCAAAGTCACCGCCGCTCCCGAAGGCGCTGCCATGAGCTACGAAGTGTGGATCCCCGCCGACGGCGCCGGCGATCACCCCTCCTTCATGATGCTGAACCTGGCCAGCGACGCTCTGGCTAAGATCGGTATCGAGCTCATCGTCAAGGACCTGGCCAATTCCGCTGACCTGTGGGACGGCCTGGATGCCGACCAGGTGCCCATGTGGTGCGCTGCCTGGGGCGCCACTCCCGATCCGGATATGTATCAGGTTTACTACTCCGGCAGTCAGGGCGGCAATCCCGGCGGCTCCAACTATATGTACGATATCGCCGATCCGGAACTGGATCAGCTGATCCTGGAAGCCAGAGAGAGCCTGGATCAGTCCTTCCGTAAGCAGATGTACAAGAGCTGCCTGGACATCATCGTGGACTGGGCCGTGGAGATCCCTGTCTATCAGCGGCAGAACGCTTTCGTTTTCTCCACTGAGCGTATCAATATGGATACCGTGACTCCCGACATCACCACCTACTACGGCTGGCTGCCGGAGATCCAGAATCTGGAATTGAACTAAACGCGGAATCAGGGGGCGGATAGACTGTCTATCCGCCCCCGTTTTCAGTTTTGAAGCTCCCGCCGGAAGCGGGCGGGGGCTTGAGCACTGAAAAAAGACCTGCAACGACCTAGGGAACCTAAGGAGAAGAAGCGTGCGAAAGTATATCCTGAAACGTATTCTTTTGAGCATAGTGATCCTGTTCTTCGTGGCCTTCATCATCTATGCTCTCATGCGCGCCCTGCCCACCAGTTACATCGAGACTATGGCCCGGCAGAAGTCCATGCAGCCCGGCTCCAAAAGCTTCGAGGAATGGATGGCTCAGCTGGCCGCGTCCTACAATATGGACAAGGGCATCATCCCCGGCTTTTTCGGCTGGCTGGGCAGTATGCTGCGGGGCGAATTCGGCGACAGCTGGCGCTGGACCGTGCCGGTGGTCAAGAAGTTCCACGATACGGTGTGGCTGAGCTTTGCCATGGGCTCGGTGAGCTTCCTCATCGAGCTGCTGGTGGCCATACCTCTGGGCATCATCGCCGCGACCCGGCAATACTCCAAAACCGACTATGCCATTTCCATCGTGGCGCTGGCGGGCATCAGTTTGCCGACCTTCTTCTTCGCCTCCCTGATGAAGCTGGTGTTCGCCGTGAAGCTGGGCTGGTTCGATCTCTACGGCCTGGTGGGGCGCAACTATAATCAGCTGTCCTCCTGGGGGCAGTTCCTGGATAAGGCGGAGCATCTGGTCATGCCCATCATCGTGCTGGTGGTGGTGAGCATGGGCGCGCTGATGCGCTACACCCGCACCAACATGCTGGAGGTGCTGAACTCCGATTACATCCGCACCGCCCGGGCCAAGGGCCTGTCCGAACGCAAGGTCATCTATCACCACGCCTTCCGCAACACCCTCATCCCCATCGTCACCATCGTCGGCGCCTCTCTGCCGGGGCTGTTCGCCGGCGCCCTCATCACGGAGCAGCTGTTCAGCATCCCCGGCATCGGCTACGCTTCCTACCAGTCCATGGTCAGCGGCGACATCCCATTTTCCATGTTCTATCTAATGTTCATGGCCGTGCTGACCCTGCTGGGCAACCTGTTGGCGGATATCCTGTACGTGGTGGTCGATCCCCGCGTCCGGATCTCGTAAGGGGGTGAGCAGATGAGCGAACAGCAAAACGACGTCCCCGTGACCGGCGGTAACAATAACAGTATCGACAACAATGGCAATAAAGAGCAGTATTCCCTCAACGACGACCGCCGGGTAAAGATCCTGTCCCCCGGCACTCTGGTGGCCAAGCGCTTCTTCCGCAACCGCCTGGCCGTCACCGGCATGGTCATCCTGCTGATCATGTTCCTCTTTTCCTTCCTGGGCGGCATTATCTCCCCCTACAAACAGGATCAAAAGTTCTACCGCGAGGATATCCAGGCCAAGGATTACGCCGGCGTCATCCACAACGAGGAATTCGTCTACACCGTGGCTGATCCCGACCTGTTCAAAGGCCCTGTGCAGGCACAGACCCTGCTGAACATCACCCGCGGCAATACGAGCTTCAGCTACAACGGCTGGGACTACGATCTGGAAAAGGTCGACGACGACTTCTACGTCGTCTCCGTCGGCGGACAGGTGGTGGGCATCGCCAGCAAGGAGCTGGTCAACTCCTCGAAAGCAGGGGAGAGCTTCTCCTTCGCCTTCACCCAGGCGGCCCTGCTGGCCCACGCAAAGGGCGAGACCTCCTTCCAAAGCGAAGGCACGGAGTTCACCATGGACGAGGACGGCGTGATCTATAACGCCGGCGACGAGGTGGGCTACGTAAGCGACTATATCATCCGGCCCCTGATGAACGACGTCTTTTTCAGCCGCGATTTCAAGATCCAGCTGATCGAGGCGGTGGAGGCCAGGGAGACCTCTTTCAGCTACACCTATCCCGACAAGGGCACCTTCGACTACATCCTGTCCTACGACGCGGCCAAGAAGATGTGGAACGTGAAGCAGGAGAAGGCCACCCGCGTCTTCGACACCTATTCCTTCCCCTCTAAAGAGCACTGGCTGGGCACGGACCGCAACGGCATGGACATGCTGACCCGCCTGATGTACGGCGGCCGCATCTCCCTGATGATCGGCTTCATCGTCGTCCTCATCGAATCCCTGCTGGGCATCATCCTGGGCGGTATTTCCGGCTACTTCGGCGGCTGGATCGACAATCTGATCATGCGCATCGTGGACGTGTTCTACTGTATACCGTCGCTGCCCATCATCATAATTCTGGGCGCGGCTATGGACGCGGCCAACGTGGACTCGCTGGTGCGAATGGTCTACCTGATGCTGATCCTGGGCTTCCTGGGCTGGCCCGCCGTGGCCCGTCTGGTGCGCGGCCAGATCCTCTCCCTGCGGGAGCAGGAATTCATGACCGCAACGGAAGCCTGCGACATCTCGGTATCCAAGCGCATCTTCCGCCATCTGATACCCAACGTCATCCCGCAGCTCATCGTCAAGATGACTATGGGTCTGGGCGATACCATCATCACCGAGGCCACCCTGTCCTTCCTGGGTCTGGGCGTGCGCTTCCCCTTCGCCTCCTGGGGCAACATCATCAACGACGTCAACGACACCTTCGTTCTGACCAACTACTGGTTCATCTGGATCCCCGCCGGCGTGCTGCTGCTCATTACGGTTCTGGCCTTCAACATCGTCGGCGACGGCCTGCGGGACGCTTTCGATCCCAAAATGAAGCGCTGAAGGAGGCAGAGATATGGCAAAGAACAAAGAATCCGGCTATATGTCCGCCCGGGAATCCCGGCGCATCTCGCGGGAGAACCGTAAGATAACCAAAGAATACGAAAAGCGCTACAAGCGCAAAAACGTGCCGGAATCCGAATACCTCACCACCATGCGGGATCCGGCCAACGCGCTGGAGATCGAGGGCCTGCGTACCTATTTCTTTACCGATATCGGCACCTCCAAAGCCGTGGACGGCGTCAGCTTCGACGTGCCCCGGGGCAAGACCGTGGGCGTGGTGGGCGAATCCGGCTGCGGCAAAAGCGTGACCAGCCTTTCCATCATGCAGCTGCTGCAGCGGCCGGTGGGCCAGATCGTGGACGGCAGCATCCGCCTCAACCTGGGCGAAAAGGCCTACGACATCACCAAAACGCCGCTGGACGTCATGCAGAAGCTCCGCGGCAACTATATGAGCATGATCTTCCAGGAGCCCATGACCAGCCTCAACCCGGTGTTCCGCATCGGCGCTCAGATCGACGAGGTGCTGCAGCTGCACTGGACGAACCACAGCGACAGCGAGATCCGCTCCCGCACGGTGGAGCTGCTGCAGATGGTGGGCATCGCCAATGCCGAAGGCGTGTACAAAATGTACCCCCACGAGCTCTCCGGCGGTATGCGCCAGCGCGCCATGATTGCCATGGCCCTGGCCTGCGACCCCCGGATCATCATCGCCGACGAGCCTACCACGGCGCTGGACGTCACCATCCAGGCCCAGATCCTGGATCTGCTGCGCAGCCTGAAGGATCAGATCAATTCCTCCATCATGATCATCACTCACGATCTGGGCGTCATCGCCGAGATGGCGGACTACGTGGTGGTCATGTACGCCGGCCGCGTGGTGGAAAAGGGCACGGCGGAGGAGATCTTCAAAGAGCCCGCCCATCCCTATACCATCGGCCTCATGGCCTCCAAGCCGGTGGTGGGCAAAAGGGTGGAAAAGCTCTATTCTATCCCGGGCAAGGTGCCCAACCCCATCAATATGCCGGACTACTGCTATTTCAAGGATCGCTGCGAATCCTGCGTGGGCAGGTGCGCCGGCGGCTACCCAGAGGAGATACGCCTGTCGCCGACCCACAGCGTGAGCTGCTATCTCTACGACGTAAAGGAGGATGAACAAGCATGACGGACCTGGATTATACGCCCCTTACGCCGGACCCGGAATGCATCCTCCAGGTCAACGCCCTGAAGAAATACTTCCCCATCAAGGACGGTATGTTCGGCCGCACCACGGGCTACGTCAAGGCCGTGGACGGGGTCACCTTCAACCTGAAGCGGGGCTCCACCATGGGTCTGGTGGGCGAGTCCGGCTGCGGCAAGACCACCACCGGCCGCACCATCCTGCGCCTGTCCGGGGAGAAGACCGGCGGGCAGGTGCTGTTCGAGGGCCGCGAGGTCTACGATCTGGATCGCAGGGAGATGCACGAGCTGCGCACCAAAATGCAGATCATCTTTCAGGATCCCTTCTCCTCCCTCAGCCCCCGGCTGCCGGTGGGCGAGATCATCGGCGAGGCGGTGCGGGAGCACCATCTGGTCAGCAACGCCGAGTATAACGACTATCTGGACCGCATCATGGACAACTGCGGCCTCCAGTCCTATCACAAGGATCGCTATCCCCACGAATTCTCCGGCGGCCAGCGCCAGCGCATCTGCATCGCCCGGGCCCTGGCCCTGAACCCGGAATTCGTGGTCTGCGACGAGCCCGTG
>JAGAEH010000152.1 GCA_017613225.1 Lachnospiraceae bacterium | reverse complement strand
TTGATGATATCCTGGATCACCCGCAGCACTTCGATGCTGGTGGCGTAGTCCAGGGCCGCCGTGGGCTCGTCCGCCAGGATCAGCCGCGGCTTCTTTACGATGGCCCGGGCGATGGAGACCCGCTGCTGCTGTCCGCCGGACAGCTGGCCCGGATAGTTGTTGGGCTTGTCCCCCAGCCCCACCATGCGGATGGCCTCCATGGGGTCCATGGGGTCCTCCACCAGCTCGGCGATGAACCGCACGTTCTCCACGGCGGTCAGGTTGGGCATCAGGTTATAGGCCTGGAAAATGAAGCCCACGGTGGAACGGCGGTACTTTGTCAGTTCCTCCTCGGAGGGATGGGAAAAATCCTTCCCGTCTATCGTCAGTTTGCCGTCGGTCAGGAAATCCATGCCGCCCACGATGTTGATCATGGTGGACTTGCCGCAGCCGGACTCGCCCAGCACCACCACGAATTCGTTCTTGTAGATCTCCAGATTGATCCCCTTCAGCACCCGGGACACCCCGCCGCCGGAAGGGAACTCCTTGATCACGTTCTCCAGAACGGCCAAAACCTCCTTCGGCTCCTCCGGCTCCGCGGCCAGGCCCTTTTCCTCGATGGTTATGGCGGCCAGAGAGGCCATCTGCTCGCAGAGCTTCAGCTCGCCGCTGCTGTAGGCGCCGTCTTTTTTATTGACGACCTGCACGCAGCCGATCACCTTGTGGAGATCGTTTAATGGGACGCAGATCATCGTCTTCACCGGGAGGCCGTTGTCGTCGAAGACGGTGGCGTCAAAGCGCTGGTCCGAAGGGGCGTCCTCCGTGATCAGCGACTCTCCCGTCTTCGTGACCAGGCCTTCCGCTCCCAGGCCGTTCTCTACCGAGATCCCGGAAATGTCCACGGGACCGGCATGAAAAACCGGAGTCAGGCGGTCCGTCTTTTCGTCCAGCAGCCAGACCGCGCCGGCCTCGCTGTCCAGCGTTTCAACGATGATATCCAGAGCGCCGGACAGGGCGTCCGCCAGATCGTCTGTTTCCAGCAGCTGCTCCATGATCTTCCAGGTCGCTTTGGTGAGCCTTTTCTCCTCTGCCATCTCCGGCACCTCCATGTCAAACAAAAGCCCCCGGAACCGTCAGTTCCGGGGGATGGTCTTCTCGGTTCCCAATCATTTATTATACTTCGATACGGGTGAGAAGTCTATAACAGTCCTGTGTTTTTTGCCCTGATCACTTAGCTGTAAACACGCCGGTGACGGTGGTATAGCTGCCGTTTCCGCAGGGCCGGATGCCGGAGATGGTAAGAGTGTATTTCGCGCCGGTCTTCAGCCCGCCGGGGATGACCAGCTCGATCCCCTTGGCGTCCTTTTCATCGATCCTGCAGCGGACCGTGTTGCCTTTGGCGTCCTTGATGGTCACTTTCAGGCCCTTGTACTGGACGCGCTTTACAAAGTCGATCTCCAGTTCCTTGTCCTTCGCGTCGTAGTCGATCTCCTTGATCAGGGGATCCCACTTCGGCACCTTAAAGCTGCCGGACACGCTCTGATACTTGCCGCTCCTGCCCGCCCGGACGCCGCTGATGGTATAGGTGTACTTCGCGCCGGGCTTCAGGCCCTTCACGTGGAAGGTCAGGTCGTCGCTGTCCTTTTCGGTGATGACCGCCGTCATCACGCTGCCCGCCGAGTCCTTCACCGTGACTTTTACGTTCTTATACTGGACCTTTCCGGTGAACTCTACCTCGACAAAGCCTCTTCCCTCGTACTCTGCCTCCTTGATCACCGGAGCCGCCGCCAGCACGGAGACGGACAGGGACAGGATCATGGCCAGTGCCAGTACCATCGCGATCATTTTCTTCTTCATTTCTTTTCCTCCTGTTTGTTGATCGTATTTTAAGAACGCCGGTCCTTTTCCGGATCGCGGTCCCGTTTCCGGAACACTGCGTTTTCGTTCCCTTCTATTCATATAACGGGGCAGGAGGAGGTTTTATTGCGCCGGATCCGGATTTTTTGCAAAAAACTTTTGGCGCAAAAAAGTGCCCGGGACCTGCCCGGACACGCTCTTTGCACTTATTCTTTTCTATTCGGTGACGCCTTCGTCCGCCACCGGGGCGCCGCAGAACTGGCACTTGCCCCGGCTGCCCTCCCGGATCCGGCTGACGCCGCCGCAGGAGGCGCATCTGACAAAGACGAAGCCCAGGCCCGGGCCTTCCATCTGCGCGTCGTTGATCAGCACCATCGGCTCGCCGGTACGCTGCAGCACGCAGTTTTCAAACAGGTTCCTGGAAAAGAGCCTGTCCAGCTCCCTTTCCACCTTCTCCGGTGTCTTCCCGCTGAGCCTCGCCAGTTCCGCCAGGGTCACCTCCCCGTTCCGGTCCGCCGCGAACATCCGCTCGTACTGCCTGGCCGTTTCGATCTCCCGGCCTGTAAAGTAAGCCCAGATGATCAGCCCCAGGCCCGCCGCGATGCCGATGATGATCAGGACCACCGTGCTGGCGTGGGTCGGGTCGTCGTTATCCGGCAGAAACGTGCCGAACAGCGCCAGAAGGAAGAAGATCAGCAGGCCGCCGCCCCAGCGCATCATCCTGGACTGCCTTTTATCCCTCTTCTCCGCCATCTCCGCGGAAAGATACCGTTTTTTGATCTGTCCGCTGTTCCTTTTTATTGCCATGTTCTTTTATCCGCTCCCTGTTGCGCTGTCGTTTTTTATCTCTTTTTCTGCCGATGCAGGCTGCTATTCTTCCTCCGCCTTATCCGCGGGTTTCTCTTCTCTCCACAGCGGGCGCAGACAGGCCGCGCTCACCACCAGCCCCGTCAGTACCAGCCCGCCGATCAGGACGGCTGCCACCGCGCCTCCGCTCAGCGTTCCCCGGCCCATCTCAAAGACGAACCGGTCACTTACGCTTCCCAGCATGGCCGGCTCAAAGGCGAACCTGCCCAGGAGAATGCCTAAAAGGAAGCCGATCAGCGCCGCGGAGGTGTCGAAGAGCAGATACTTCAGCCAGGCCTCCCGCTTGAAAAGATCCGTGAGCCTTCCGATCTTTTTCAGGCTCTTGTCCTCTCCCGTCACCCTGGCGGTGACGAAATAGGCGCCAACTACCCCGAGGATGGGGATCAGCATGGCCAGGATCACCGTCATGCCCTTCAGGCGGCTGCTCTCTTTCTGGACCTGCACGCGGCTCGCGTTTTCCGTGTTGCTCATCACTTCCCAGGAGCCGGCGGGCATGTTCTTCAGTTCTTCCCTGGCGTCCGCCAGCCGCTTTTCCTCCTCCTCGCAGGCGGTCTTGCTGCTGCCATAAGCCTTCTCGTCCTTCTCCAGGGTCTTCTTGGCCTTCTGCAGGTCCTTCCCGCTCTTTTCTACGGCCTTTTCATCCTTTTCGTACTGTTCCAGGTCCGCCTGATACTTCTCCTGGTTCTTCTGATACTGTTTCTCGGCCTTGGTGTACTTTTTCTCGCCCGATTCGTACTTATCCTTAGCCTCTTCGTATTCTTTTTCCATGCCGGCATATTCCTTTTCGCCGGCCTTATAGTCCTTAAGCTTTTCCTGATAGCGGTCCTGGGCCTTTTCCTGTTCGCCGCAGGCCTTCAGGTATTCCTGCTGTCCGGCAGTCCAGCCGGCGGCGTCCGTCTGCAGGCTCTCGTACTGTTCTCCCACGTCGCCGGAATTGCCGATGGCCTGCTCCGACAGGAATTCGCGCACTTCCTTCAGGTCCGGCTCCGCGTGGGGGTCGTCCTTCATGTTCCGGTAGACCTGCACCAGCACCTCGTCCGGGATCGCGCTGGAATAGACGAAGCCTTCAATGACCTGGCTCCAGGTCTTGGAAAGGCCTGCCTTATAGCTTTCGGAGACCCGGATCTCCTCCACGTTCGCCTCCGGGTCGTCCACGTCCACCGTATCGGAGGACGCCCAGGCGATCAGCCCGTCGGTATCCCCGCCGTAAGCGTTTTCGATCACTTCCCGGATGGCAACGCGAATCTTGGACTTTGCCGATTCCAGTTTCTTAAGATCGGAGGCCAGCTTCTTTTTGTCCTTTGCCAGCTGCTGCGCCGTCTCTTCCAGGTCCTCTTTCTGGCTGTCCAGTTTTTCCTTCTGGGCATCCAGGGCTGCCCTGGTCTCTTTCAGCTTCTTTTTGGGCTCCTCCAGCTGCTTCTTTTCCTCGTCCAGCCTGGCTCTGGTCTCGTCCAGAGTCTTTTTCTCCTGTTCCAGAGCGGCTTTTTCTTCGTCCAGTTTCTGCTTCGCCGCCGGCAGCTTTTCCTGCTCCGCCCGCAGCTTCTGCTCGTCCTTTTCCAGGTCTTTCTGCCGGGCGTCCAGTTCTTCCCGTTCCTTTTCCAGGGCCTTTTGGGTCTCCTCCAGTTTAGCCTGGTCCTCGTCGATGGTCGTCTGGATCTTCTCCCGCACGGCCTTTTCCCGCACGGCGACACGCCCCGGCGCCAGTTCCTTCAGACGGCCGCAGAGGGTCTCCATTGCGGCTTCCAATTCCTCCGAAAAGCGGCTGGTCCCAGGCTCCTTTTCCGCCTCGATCTCCGCCCGCATGGCGCAGCCTTCCAGCCCATCCCGGTCAAAGGCTCCCGGCATCACCATCACATATCCGATGCCGGAGGCCTCCCTGCTGCTGTGGTCCGGACGGCTCGCGATCCCCACGATCAGAAACTCTCCCGTGTTCAGATACTGCGGAACTTCTTCCGTCTCTCCCCGCAGCTGGATCAGGTCCCCGATCTGCCAGCCCAGCTTCTCGCACAGTCCCGGTTCCACGGCGCACTCCGTCAGGCTTCCCGGAAGCCGTCCCTCCAGAATGGCCGGCAGGCAGACGCGCTCCGTCATGGAGATGACCTCCACGTCCTGGCCCAGCTCGCCTTCCCCGGCTTTGGCCGACGTCTGCCACACCGCTTCGGCGTCTTTGACGCCTTCCATGCCGCGGATCGCCTCCAGGTCCTCCGGCGTCAGCAAAAGGCTCGTCGTGATCTTCACGTCGGCATAGTTCTGCGCCTCATAATAATCGTCCGCGCACAATTTCACTGCCCGGGAAGCGCCTCCAGCGCCCAGGATCACCATGGAGCCCAGTGCCGCGATCAGCAGGATCAGCAGCCAGGCGATCTTGTGTTTTACGATGCTCCGCAGAACATCATTGATGGGTATCTTCTTCATGTTATGCTGCAAAACCGGTTCTTTTGTTTTGTGTTTCGTTCATGCTTGCCGCAGTCCGCTCCGCCTTCCGGCAAAGGTCCGTCATTTTTTCGCTTTCTCTTTGATCAGGCCCTGGCGGTAGCACTCCAGAAGCTCATTCAGGTCGTCGATCTGCTTCTGGATCCTTTTTCCGTTGTCTGTGTCCCTTACCTGCAGGCGGCTGATCATGGCCTCCGTCACATACAGGTTGGGCGTGTTCTCGCCGCCCTCCACATAGGGGCGGTGCTCCGCCAGCTCGATGTTGCGGGAGCCGAAGATCAGCGTGTAGCCCGCGATGCCTGTCTTTTTCTGGTAGGCCTTGGACAGGCCGCCGTCGATCACGTACAGCTTGCCGCCGGCCTTCACCGGCTTCTCGCCCTTGGCCACCTTCACCGGCACATGGCCGTTGATGATGTGCCCCTTTGCCGGGTCCACGCCGAACTCCGCCAGGATCCGTTCGCAGACCTCCTGCTGCTGGGAATAGCGATAGTAGGCGTTATAATTCTCCTTCGAAAGCTCCGGAACGCCCAGGAATATGTTCTCGAAGGTAGCCATCTTGTCCTTGCCGAACAGCGGCGAGTTGGGTCCGGTCCACAGATACCACATCAGGTCCACCGAATTCTGCTTGCGCACCGGATCCTCCTCCGGATCCAGGAAATAGGCGTCGATGATGCGCTCCTCCAGAAAGTCCATCAGCGCTTTGCCGGAAAAGACGCCGTCCGCGGTGTGCCAGGCGATGAAATTGCCGTCTTCGTCCATGGGGATGCAGCCGTGGAACAGCAGGTTGTTGTTGCAGATCTTGTACATGGACCCGTGGCTGTAGATGTAGCGCATGTGCTTCTGCAGCCTGCGGGAATGCAGGAAGGAGTAGGTCAGGGTCTCCATCAGGGCCGCCTCCCCGTCGCTCAGCTTATAGGGGTCCGCAGGGTCGATGGTGGGGAAGTTGGTGTCCCTTAAAGGGTACTCCGTGCCGAAGTAATCGATGGTTCCCTTCTCATAATCGATGCGCTGCAGCATCAGGCGGTCGTCCTGCTTGTACTCCGGATGCCGCATGATCAGCTGTCCCTCCAGCTTCAGCTGGATGATGGTGATGGCCTTGGTCATCTTGGCCGCCAGCTCCGGGTCCACCGAATCGTATTCGTTCTTGTCCAGCAGGTGCGGCTTGAAGCACTTGCAGGGATCGTTCTTGTAGACCTCCGCCGCGAACATGGACAGCGGACGCAGATTGATGCTGTAGCCGTCCTCCAGC
>JAGAEH010000151.1 GCA_017613225.1 Lachnospiraceae bacterium | reverse complement strand
CAGCCTGGCGTCCAGGTTGGACAGGGGCTCGTCCATCAGCAGGACCTTGGGCTTTTTGACCAGCGCCCGGGCGATGGCCACCCGCTGCTGCTGACCGCCGGACATCTCGCTGGGCTTGCGGCCCATCAGCCCGTCGATCTGCACCAGTTTCGCGGTCTCCCGGGCCTTCTCCTTCATGGCCTGCTTGGTCATCTTCTGGTCGCCCTTCAGGTTCTGCAGCGGGAACATGATGTTCTGCTCCACCGTCAGGTGGGGATACAGGGCATAGTTTTGGAACACCAGGCCGATGCCCCGCTTTTCCGGCGGCAGGCCGGTCACGTCGTCCTCGCCGAAGTACACCTTGCCCCGGGTGGGCGTTTCCAGCCCGCTGATCAAGTTCAGCGTGGTGCTCTTTCCGCAGCCGGAGGGCCCCAGAAGACCGATTAGCTTCCCGTCGGGGATCTCAAAGGTGAAGTCGTTCACCGCGATGACTTCCGAACCGTCTTTATTGCGGCTCGGAAAGATCTTTGTCAGATTCTCCAGTACTACTTTCAAACTCTCACTCTCCCTTCAGCTTTTCCAGTGCCAGGTGGATGATGATGTCCAGCGCGTCCTTTTCCTCGATGGCGTCCGTCAGGGGCCGCCCCACGAAACGGGCGAAGCAGTGCCCCTGGGGATCCACGAACAGCAGCGTGGGAACGCCCTGGGTATAATCTGCCAGATTGAACGGATCTCCGTTCACGTCGTCCCCCAGAAGGATATTGTAGTGGACCCCGCTCTGGTTGACGATGGTCAAGCAGAGCGACGTCTCTTCCTTTCCGTCGAAGCATATGCCCATCATGTTGATGCTTTCCGGCAGCTCCATGAAGACCTTCTGCAGCGTGGGCATCTCCTCCCTGCAGGGGCCGCACCAGGTCATCCAGCAGTCGATGACCGTCATTTCGTAATTGGCGAGCTCGGCGCCGGACCACTCCGACCCGCCCAGCGTATCCGCCTTCATGGCCAGAAAATCGTCGCCGGACTCCACCGGGGAAGGGATCAGGGCCTCCTGCAGACCGGCCGGAAGCGCCTCATACTTTGCCCTCCAGCCCTCCTGCTTTGCCGCGGTGCTCTCCACGGGCTCAGTCTCGGTGGGTTCCGTCACGGACTCCTCCGTGGCCGGCGCCTCCGTGGTCTCAGGCACTTCAGCCGTGGTCCCGGCCGCCTTCGTCTCCGCCGTGGTGCGCTCGGGGATCGACTGGGGCTCCCCGGCGGAAGCGGTGGCAGTGCTGCCTCCTCCGGAGGAACATGCCGTAAGCAGCAGGCTGCAGATCACTGCCAGCAGGATGGCTCTTGCAGGTCTCTTTTTTGAATTCATCTTTCCTCTCCCGTCTTCCCGGTCTCTGTCCGGGAAAAGATCTTCTTTCTGCTGATGGCATCCTCGGGACAGGCGGCAATGCACCGTCCGCAGCGGATGCACTCAGCGGAATTGACGTTTTTTGTCACGTCTATCTTCATCTGACAGGCCCTGGCGCAGGCGCCGCAGCCCGTACATTTTTCACTTTCAAACCGATACTGATACAGGCTGAACCGGTTGAACAGCCCGTAAAAGGCCCCCAGGGGGCAGAGGTATCTGCAGAAGGGCCGGTACGTGAACACCGACCACAGCAGCAGGGCGATCAGCAGCGCCAGCTTCCAGTAGAACTGGCCGCCGATCATCAGCCGCAGCTCCGGATTGGCCGCCAGCAGCGGCAGTCCCGCCTCCAGGGTCCCCGCCGGGCACAGCCAGGCGCAGAAAAAGGTGGTGCCGATGCCGAATTCATCCCGCACCGCCATGGGCAGCAGGACGACCAGCAGCAGAAGGACCGCGTATTTCAGCTTCCTGGCAGGGCGGTCGATCTTCTCCGGCAGCTCCGCCTTTTTCCCAGGGATCCTGTGCAGCAGGTCCTGGATCCAGCCGAAGGGACAGAGGAAGCCGCACACCAGGCGTCCCAGCACCACGCCGAAGAGCATCAGAAAGCCCAGGGCGTAGAAACTGACGCGGCTGCTTCCCGCCAGCACTTTCTGCAGGGAACCGATGGGACAGGCCCCCAGCGCACCCGGACAGGAATGACAGTTCAGCACAGGCACGCAGATGGCCTTTGTCTTCCCGGTGAAGATCTTTCCCTTCGTAAAGCCCGCCGCGTAGCCGTTGAACAGCACAGCAAAAATGAGCTGAAAGAAACCACGTTTCCTGTCAGCCCGTTTCAGATCTTCTCCAAAGCCGCCGCTCTTCATGGGTCATCCGATCCCGATGCAGGACAGGCAGGTGATGATGGCATTCCGCAGCACCTGCAGATGCTCGCCCGAAAGCAGTCCCGCGGCGATCAGTCCCGCCGACGCCGCGCCAATGGCGATCCGTATGATGTTTTGCTTTTTATCCATGTCCATCCGGCTAAAAAACGAGGGGAGGGCTTACGCCCTCTCCTCCCTGAAAGATCGTTTGTTACTGCTGTTCCCCGTCAGTCTTAGGAGCCGTGGGATCCTGCACATACTGTCCGAACTGATCCACGGCCTGTCCGGCCTGGTTCTGAGGCTGCTGCATGTAAGGATTCGGCTGGGCCATGTAGGGATTGGCCTGGCCCTGATTCATGTAGGGATTAGGCTGGCCCTGCATGTAAGGATTCCCCTGATTCATGTAAGGATTTGCCTGGTTGGGGAATTGGCCGGGCTGAGGCTGTCCCTGTCCCATGTAAGGATTGGGCTGGCCCTGAGCCATGTAGGGATTCTGCCGGTCCATCCCGGGGCCGCCCTGGAACATGTTCGGGTCGAACTTTTCTTCGGGCTTCTTAGCCAGCATGTCCTTAAAGATCAGCTTGTTGATCCACGGCGCGGCAATGGCGATCATGAAGCCCAGGAAGGCCAGGTAAAAGCCGAAGCTGAAGTGGATGCCGACGCTGCCGTAACCGCCGAGCTCGCTTCTGCCCACGGCCCTGCAGCTGACGATGACGATGAAATAGACGAACGCCGACAGGATGGACGCCAGGAAGCCCAACGTATCATACTTCAGCGCGTATAAAGCGCAGGTGCCCAAGATCAGGATCAGCGGAAGGATCGTCCACATGGTCATCTCAAACATGGTGCCCGATTCCCCTATTCCCATGAAGGAGACCCGGATGCTGGGGAGCAGCAGGCCTATCAGGGCCAGCGCCATGCCGATCAGGCCGCATAAATTGATCTGTTCTGCCTTTGCAAATAATCCGTTGTTCTTTTGCATGATAGCCCTCCGATTATTCTATGATTATTGATTATTACCGCTGTTCGGAATATTGCCAGACGGGAACTCTCCCGCTTCATCCACGGCCTGCAGCGCCTGATCCTGTACCTGCTGAAGGTAAGGGTCTGCCTGCTGCATCGCCTGATCCTGTGCCTGCTGAAGGTAAGGATCCGCCTGCTGTACCTGGCTCTGGGCCTGCTGCAGGTAAGGATTCACCTGCTGGGCCTGGTTCTGCGCTTGCTGCAGATAAGGGTTTGCCTGCTGCAGATAGGGGTTTGCCTGCTGCGCCTGGTTCTGGGCCTGCTGCAGATAAGGGTTTGCCTGCTGCGCGAACTGCCCGGCCTGTTCGGCCGCCTGCTGCGCGGGCTGTTCCATCTGCTGCTTGGCCTGCTGCACATAGGGATTGACGTCCGACTTCTTCAGGCCCTTCTTGACAGCCTGTCCCGCCTGCTGCATGGTCTGGGCGAAAGCGTTCGTCTTCTGCTCCGCAGGCTGGCCGGGCATTCCCTGAGGCATCTGCTGAGGAGCGCCCGTGTTCTGCGCGAACTGTCCGGCCTGATCCTGAGCCTGCTGCATGTAAGGATTCATGTAGGGGTTCTGCTGCTGGGGCATGCCCGCTCCGGCCTGAGGCTGCTGCATGTAAGGGTTCTGCGGCTGCGCCATGTAGGGATTCTGCGGCATGTTCGGCTGCCCGTACTGGTTCTGGGGAGCGTATGCGTTGGCCTTCGGCTTGAACACCATCGAATTGACGAAAGCGCCGGCGATGGCCACGAGATAGCCAATGACGGAGAGATAGAAGCCGAAGCCCAGCTTCAGGCCGCTGCCGATCTCTTCCAGCAGATCTTCCAGGGAGATCTCCTGGCCCATGATGTTGATGGTGCTGCTGCCGCTCTTGCCGATGAATACGATCAGCAGGTAGGCAACGAAGGCCGCCGCTGCCGCGATCATGGCCAGCTTGTCCATCTTCAGGACGTAAAGGGCAGCTGCGCCGAGGATCAGAAGCAGCGGAATGATGAACAGAGCGGTCATCCTAAAATGACTGATGGTGATCGAAGTGATGTAAACGTTCACGGAAATGACCGGCAGAAGGATGCCGATCACTGCCAGCGCGCATCCGATCAGCCCGATGATGTTGAGCTGATTGGACTTTGCAAATAAACCATTTTGTTTTTCCATAGATAGCCCCTCCAGGCAAATATTAGAAAGATTATAACACAATTCTGACGTTTGTGTATTATTTTTCTGCCTCTTTATACAGCTTTTCCAAATAGGGCATCACCCGCTCCAGCTTCTCCGTCTCGCAGCAGAATGACAGCCGCAGCCAGTCGGGACAGCCGAAGGTCCCGCCCGGCACCAGAAGGACGTTGTACTCATCTCTGGCCATGTCGGAAAACTCCTTAGCCGTCAGGCCGAAAGGCGCCTTAAAGAAGAAATAGAAGGCTCCGTCGGGATGGGCGGTCCGATAGCCGATCCTGGACATCTCCTCCTGAAGATAGGCCGCGTTCTTCTTGTAGACCTCGATGTCCGGCCGCACCGTTGCGCAGTCGGTGACCATCTTCTGCATTAGGGAAGGGGCGCACACATGGCCCATGGAACGGGCGGCCCCTGCCACGGCCAGGTAGATGTTCCTGGAATCCGCCGCGACGGGCGGCACCAGCACGTAGCCGATGCGCTCGCCGGGAAGGGACAGGGACTTGCTGTAGGAATAGCACACGATGGTGTTGCTGTAGTAATTGGGGATGAAGGGCACCGCGCCCTCCCCGAAATAGAGTTCCCTGTAGGGCTCATCGCAGACGATGTAGATGGTGTGGCCCAGCTCCGCGGAGCGCTTGGCCAGGATGTTGGCCAGATGCTTGATGGTCTCCTCCGAATAGGCCACGCCGCAGGGGTTGTTGGGGGAGTTGACCATGACGGCCCTGGTATTATTGCTGATGGCCGCCTCCAGCGCGGGGAAATTGATCTGGAAAGCTTCCTCGTCCGCCGGCAGGATGATCAGCTCCGCGCCGCTGTTGTTGGCAAACACCTTGTATTCCGGGAAGAAAGGCGCGTTGACGATGACCTCGTTGGTCTCGCCGTCCATGCAGAGGGCCGCCAGCGTGGCCGTGATGGCAGGGGCAGCGCCGCAGGTGATGAAGATGTCTTTCAGGGAATACTCCGTCCCGAAGCGGGCGTTCAGATCGTCGGCGATGGCCGCGCGGCACTTGGGATCGCCGGCGCCGGGGGTATAGCCGTGCACCGCGATGGAAGGATCCTGCGTGATGTGCTGCAGGATGGAAAGATTCACCTCCGGCGGAGCCGGAATGCTGGGATTGCCCAGGGTGAAATCGTAGACGTTCTCCTCGCCGACTTCCGCGGCCTTGCGGAGACCGTATTCATACAGGTCACGGATGGCGCTGGGCTGCGCGCCCAGGGCATACATTTTTTCAGAAACCATGCTGCACCTCTCTGCTGTTATTTGTAATGGTGATAAGACAAAAATGACATTTGTATTATAAAGCCGGCCTGTCAAAAAAACAATGATTACAGTTCCCTGATCACAGGTTTTTCGATCAGTTTCAGCCCCAGTTTTTCCGCCATTCTGCGGGCGCTCTGCTCCACGGCCCTATTCAGAAGCTGCTCCGGCCGGTGGGCGTCATAGCCCAGGATCACTTCATTTCCCTCTCTCGCGGCGATCTTCCAGAAAGCGGGATTCGGATAGTGCCTGCCCTCGGAGAGCCCCAGAAGGTTGATCTCCAGGGGCGTGTCCGTCTGCCGGGCTGCCCGGCAGAGCCGGCCCATCTCCCGCTCATAGGCCGCCGCGTCCCCGATGAAATTCATCAGGTCCGGGTGGGCGAAGTAGGTAAAGAGGCCGGTCTGAAGCGCCTCGATGCTCTGGTCCACGTACCGGGTGAGGATGGACTCGTCCTCCGTCTTCCTGCCGCAGTAGGGCTCCCCGATCTCGTCCCCCACGTAGTGCTGCCCCAGGATCATGTAGCGGATGCCGCTCTCCCGCAGGATCTCCAGCAGACGGGAAAAATAGGTGGGATAGTACTCCGCCTCCACGCCCAGAAGGATCTCGATCTTTCCGGCATATTCTTCCGCCAGGCCCCGGACCGTCTCCGCGTACTCCGGCAGTTCCTCCGGTTTCATGCGCATGGGGCGGTCCCGGAAAGGCCTTCCCAGGAAATCATAGGCCGTATGATCCGAAAAGCCCAGGACCTTCATCCCGGCCTTCAGCGCGGCCTCGGTGTATTCCCGCTCCGTGCCGTAAGCGTGGCCGCAGCGGGGAGTGTGGGTATGATAGTTGAAAAGCATGATCCTCTCCTTTATCAATGGTATTGTAGCACGATGAGGCCGAATTACAATCAGAGAAAACGTTCTTCCCGCGAGCCCCTGCGCCTTGCGAAACTCTTACGTTTATTGTAAAGTGAAGACAGCTTTCAATATGAAAGGGGTTTTAAAATGAGCAAGACATTCTTTACCAACGGAAACATTCTGGACGTTGTGAATGAGACCATTTACAGCGGTTCCATTTTAACGGAAGACGGCGTGATCACCGCTGCCGGCGCGGACCTTGCGGCTCCCGCAGACGCTGAGACCGTCGATCTGGGCGGCGGCTACGTCAGCCCCGGCCTGTTCAACTGCCACACCCACGTTCTGATGAGCGGCCAGGCCCAGGGCATCACCTCCAGGGGCGACGTCACCAT
>JAGAEH010000150.1 GCA_017613225.1 Lachnospiraceae bacterium | reverse complement strand
GATACGGATGGAATCGCAGCGGCCTGCCACGCAGACGCGGATGTCTTCTTTCCAGTGAGCGGTCTCAAGACCGTTGATGCGGACGACGCGCTCGCAGCCGCGGTAATCGACTTCCTTCAGGGCGTGATACAGGGAGTATCTGGCGGCGTCCTTCTGGTTCTCGGCAACAGCGTCCTCAAGGTCAAGCATGATGGAGTCGGGCTTGTAGATGTAGGGATCCTTGATCAGGCTGGGTTTCTGAGCATTCAGAAACATCATACTTCTTCTTAATCTGTTTAAATTAGGATTCATTAGCGGATAGCACCTCCCCACGGAAGCTTCTTGCCGGCAGTGATCTCATCTTCACTGTAACCGGACGCACGGAATACCGCGCCTTCTACTCTTGCCTTCAGAGTGCAGTCAAGAGCGCCTTTGTCAACAACCTTCACCTTCGCGTCGGTAACTTCCAGACGCTCCAGAGTCTCCAGTACAGTAGCTTTGATCTTTCTGCCGAACTGGTTGATCACGCTGCTTTCGATGGACAGCTCGATGCCGTTGGTGCCGGGTTCTACCGTGACCTGAGCATCACTGGATTCGAGGGTGCCTGCCATCGCAGTGTCTTTTACTTGCATGAGAGCTCCTCCTCATCAAAGAAATGATTGCCTGGTTTGGCCGCTTCGAAGCCGGTCAAACCTATTCTTATACTATACTTTCCTTCGGTAAAAAACAACGTGTCAGATGAAAAACCTATATAAATTTAAAAACATGTTTTGTTTGATTAATTATTTAATGCCAGAAAAGCGCACATCAGTCCGCGTCTCCCGCCGGTGGCCCTGTGGGAGAACAGGATTTCGCTGTGACAGGCCGTACAGAGGCACGCTGTCTCAATGTGCTCCGGCCGGATCCCCGCCCTTTCCAGGATCAGCCGGTTGGCCAGCCACAGGTCCAGCTGGAAGTGTCCCGGACGGCCCGGCGCAAAGATCCGCCCAAGTTCGATCTCGGAGAATGAACCCTTAAATCCGTCGTACACTGCCTTGTCTACCTCATAGCAGTCCCGGCAGATGGAAGGGCCAATGGCGGCGAGGATGTCCGCCGGGTCGCAGCCGAATTCTTCGCCCATGCGCCGCACCGTCACCTCTCCCATGCCGGCCGCGGTGCCCTTCCAGCCGGAGTGACTCAGAGCGATGACCTTCTTTACGGGATCCAGAAAATACAGGGGCACGCAGTCCGCGAAATAGGTGACCAGCATCAGGCCCCTGCGGTCCGTGATCAGGCCGTCCACGTCGGAATAGTCCCTGGCCCGGACCGTCCCTTTTCCTGCATCCTCTTCCGTTACGACGCGGAGATTGGTGGTGTGGGTCTGCTGGGTCGTCACCATTCGCTCCGGCACGGTTCCCAGAGATACCGCCATGCGGCGGAAGTTTTCCCGGATGTTATCCTTTTCGTCCGACGTACCCCAGCCGAAGTTCAGGGAGGAAAAGCAGCCCCTGCTGACTCCGCCCAGCCTGGTGGAAAAGGCGTGGGTCACCAGCCCGGTCCTCTCCAGGCCGGGAAAGGTCAGAAAAGGCGGATCGCTTTCACCGTGAATGATCATGTTCCCGCTTTCCAGCGCGGAAAGCCTGCTGTCTTCGTTCATCTTCTGCCTTTCAAAAAGCGCGGCGCGAAACCTTCAGCTGTCTTTAAAATAATGGACTCCCCGGTTTTTTGCAACACAGCTTGAATAAATCGTCAGGAATATGTTATATTATATTCAAATAAATCAAGGGGGTATTATATGAAAAAGATCTTGTTGGCCGCATCCGAATGCGTGCCCTTCATCAAGACCGGCGGCCTTGCCGACGTGGCTGGCGCCCTGCCCAAATATTTCGATAAGGAAAACTATGACGTGCGCGTCATCCTTCCCAGGTACATGTGCATTCCCGAAAAGTACCGCAATCAGATGTACTGGATCGCCAATTTCTATATGTATTTCAACGGCCGTGACCGTTTCGTGGGCGTCTTCAAGCTGGAGATGAACGGCGTTACTTACTATTTCGTCGACAACGAGGAATACTATTCCGGCAGCTCGCCCTACACCGATGCCCGCTACGACATCGAGAAGTTCTGCTTCTTCTGCAAGGCGGCTCTGGCGGTGCTTCCCACCATCGGCTTCCAGCCCGACATCATCCACTGCAACGACTGGCATACCGGCCTGATCCCTGTATACCTGAAGACCGAGTTCTGCAGGGATCTGTACTATGCCGGCATGAAGTGCGTCATCACCATCCACAACCTGAAGTTCCAGGGCGTGTGGAACATCCCGGACATGAAGCAGTTCACCGGTTTCCCGGACGACCTGTTCACTTCCGACAAGCTGGAATTCTTCGGCCAGGGGAACATGTTCAAGGGCGGCATCGTCTATTCCGACGCCGTGACCACCGTCAGCGACACCTATTCCCATGAGGTCATGACGCCTTTTTACGGGGAACGTCTGGATCCCCTGCTGGCCGCCCGCAGCAACGCCTTCTACGGCATCGTCAACGGCATCGATACGGAGATCTTCGACCCGGCCAACGATCCGCTGATCTGGAAGTCCTATGACGTGAGCAATTTCCGCACCAACAAGAAGCACAACAAGCAGGAGCTGCAGAAGCAGTTCGGCCTGGCCGTGGATCCTCACAAGATGCTGGTGGGCATCGTCTCCCGCCTGACGGACCAGAAGGGCTTCGACCTGGTGGCCCGCGTCTTCGAGGAGATGCTCTATGAAGACATGCAGTTCGTGATCCTGGGCACCGGCGACCGCAAGTATGAGGACATGTTCCGCTACTTCGCCGGCCGCTATCCGGACCGCGTCGCCGCCTGCATCACCTATTCGGAGGAAGTCTCCCACCGCATCTATGCCGGCACGGACGCCTTCCTGATGCCCTCCCTGTTCGAGCCCTGCGGCCTGAGCCAGCTGATCGCCCTGCGCTACGGCTCCGTGCCCATCGTCCGCGAGACCGGCGGCTTAAAGGATACCGTCCAGGCCTATAACGAGGTGGAGAACACCGGCACCGGCTTCTCCTTTGCCAACTACAACGCCCACGAAATGATGGCCACCATCCGCTACGCGGAGCACATCTTCCGTGACGACAAGCGGCGTTTCAACCAGATCGTGGAGCGCGGAATGCAGCAGGATTTCTCCTGGCACGCCTCTGCCAGAAAGTACGAAGCCCTGTACGACAAGGTCTGCGGCTGGTGATCAGCCAATAACTTTATGTGAAAAGAAGGGGGCGGCCCAGGGGCCGCCCTCTATTTGCGCTGCTGTGATCCGTCAGTCTCACGTCACGTTATTCCAATTAAACCCGCCTTCCTCTTTAGACTCGCCTTCCTCTTTATTTTCGACTTCCTCTTCCTCTTTTTCCGCAGGTTCCGCGAAGATGCTGTCCACATAGGAGTTGGGATCGAACTTGCTGATGTCCTCCGGCTTTTCCCCGGTGCCGATGAATTTCACGTCCAGCTTCAGCTCGCTCTCGATGGCGATGCCGATGCCGCCCTTGGCCGTGCCTTCCATCTTGGTCAGGATGATGCCGTCCACGTTGGAGGCCTGGGCAAACTCCCTGGCCTGGGAAAGGGCGTTCTGTCCGGTGGTGCCGTCCAGCACCAGCAGGGTCTCCACCCTGGCGGAACTGTATTCCTTTTCCAGGATCCGGTAGATCTTCTTCAGCTCCTCCATCAGGTTCTTCTTGTTGTGCAGCCGTCCGGCAGTGTCGCAGATCAGCATGTCCGCGCCTCTCGCCTTGGCCGCCGCTACCGCGTCAAAGACCACGGCCGCGGGATCGGAGCCCTCCGTATGGGCGATCATGTCCACCCCTACGCGTTGGGCCCACATGCCCAGCTGTTCAATGGCGCCGGCGCGGAAAGTATCCGCCGCCGCCAGTATCACCTTTTTGCCCCGTTCTTTGTAATAATTCGACAGCTTGGCGATGGATGTGGTCTTCCCCACGCCGTTGACTCCCACGATCAGCAGCACGCAGGGCTCGTTTTCGAAGTCGTAGGCCCCTTCTCCGGGACGCATGCGCTCCTTGATCAGTTCCGCCAGCGCCTCCCGGCACTCGGCGGGCTTTTTGATCTTTTCTTCCCGGACCAGTTCCCGCAGTTCGTCCAGGATCTCTTCCGTAGTATTCACGCCGATGTCGGAGGTGATCAGGGTCTCCTCCAGCTCGTCATAAAAGTCCTCATCTATCTCCGAGAAGCTGAACACCTGTTTCAGCTTTGCCAAAAATCCTGCCATGTTTCCTCCTGTCAGTCGTTGTACTGCGGATCGGACAGATCCACCGATACCTGTATGCTCACGCCCTTCTCCTGCATGGTGATGCCGTACAGCGTCTCCGCCGCCTGCATCGTTCCCCTGCGGTGGGTGATGGCGATGATCTGCGTATTTGCCTTAAGCCGCTTCAGATAATTGGCGAAGCGGTCCACGTTGGGCTCGTCCAGCGCCGCCTCGATCTCGTCCACCAGGCAGAAGGGCGAAGGCTTCAGGTTCTGGATCGCAAAGATCAGCGCGATGGCCGTCAGGGCCTTCTCGCCGCCGGAGAGCTGCATCATGTTCTGAAGCTTCTTTCCCGGAGGCTGGGCAATGACGGACACGCCGGAATCCAGCAGATCCTGTCCCTCTTCCCGGATCAGCTGCAGATCGGCAATGCCGCCGCCGAACAGATCCCGAAACACCGTGTTGAACTCCTTGCGGATCTGGCGGAAGTTCTTTTCGAACTGCTTGCGCATGCCGTTTTCCAGTTCCTCGATGATGTTCAGCAGGGCGTCCCTGGCTGCCAGCAGGTCGTTGTACTGCCCGGTCAGGAAGGTGTACCGCTCCGAAAGCTCCCGTTCTTCTTCGATGGCGTTGACGTTGACCGGCCCCAGCGCCTTGATCTCATCCCGCTTCTGCTTGATGCGGCGGCGCAGTTCCGCCAGGGAAAGGTTGCCGTCGTACTGCAGCCGCTCCGCCTCTTCCGGCGTCAGGCCGTATTCGTCCCAGATGTTCTGCACCAGGGCGTCAAAGGCCTCCTGGGCCCGCTCCCGCTGGCTCTGGACCCGGAACAGGTCCTTTTCCAGGGCGGTGATGCGCTCGTTGCTGCTCTCGCGCTCATCGATCATTTCCTTCTGGCGGCGGTTGTAATTGTCCCTGCGGGTGATGGCCCCTTTCAGTCTGGCGCTGCTGCGCTTCTGGGCTTCGTCCGCCTCCTCCAGGACCTCCTTCGCGGCGGCCAGTTCTGCCATCTTCTCGGAGATCCGGATGCCGTCGGGATCGCCTTTCTTGACCAGTTCTTCCTTTTCCTTCCGCAGCGCCTCCGCCTCGGCGGTCAGCCTGCGGATGTTCTGCAGCAGGAAGGAATCTCGCTCCGTCAGCCGCGTATACTCCTGTTTCTTGCCGCTGATCTCCTCCGCCAGTTTCTGTCTGTCGGTCCTGAGCTGTTCCAGCCTGGCGCCGGCGGTCTCGTTCTCCGTGCGCCGCTTCTCGTCCTTTTCCCTGGCCAGGGCGGTCTCTTCTTCCGCCTTCTGCTGGCTGTAGGAGAGCTGCAGCAGCTGGGCCGCGATGGACTTCAGCTCCTCTTCCCCCGCCTTTTTCGCGGCGTTCTGGCGCTCCTCCTCGGCTTTCAGCTGGCTGCGCTTGGCCGTCATCTCCGTCTGCTCGATCTTCAGGGCGTAAAGGGCTTCGTTGGCCGCGTCGGCCTCCAGGGTCCTGGCTGAAAGGGAGGCTTCACAGGCCGCGATATGCTTCTTGATCTCCTCGGCCTCTTCCGAATGCTTCTTCGCCTCTTTCTTCAGGTCGGCGATCTGGCGGCCCCTGCCCAGCAGGTTCGCGTTGCTCCTGAAAGCGCCGCCGGTGATGGCTCCGCCGGGGCTTAAATGCTCCCCGTCCAGGGTGACCATGTTGATGCTGTATCCGTATTTCCTGGCGATGGCCACGGCGTTGTCCATGTTGTCCACCACCTGGATGCGTCCCAGCAGCGAAGAAATGATGCCCGCGTATTCGGGAGCTGCCTGGACCAGGTCCGCAGCGGAACCCAGGGCGCCCTTTTCCTCCAGGGCTTCCCGCCTGGAATAGCGGCTGTCGCCCCGGACCGCGTCCATGGGCAGGAAGGTAGCCCTGCCGTAGCGGTTCTTCTTCAGGTATTCGATCAGTTCCTTGGCCGTATCTTCTTTTTCGACGACGATGTTCTGGATCTTGCCTCCCAGGGCCGTCTCGATGGCCAGTTCGTATTTCTTCTCCGTGCGGATGATGTCCGCCACGACGCCGCGGATCTCCGGGCGGTCCTTTTTCCGGTCCATCACCCGTTTGATGCTCTCGCCGTATCCGTCGTAGCGTTCCGCCAGGGCAGACAGCGTTTCCAGGCGGGATCTGGCTGCCTGATAGAGCCTGAACGTTTCGGAGAGTTGCTGCTGCAGGCCGTCCCTGCAGGACTCCTCCTGTTCCACGGCGGCCCGAAGACCCGCCAGGGTATCAGCCGCCTCCGACTCCTTCTGCTCCAGCTCTTCCAGCTTCTCATCACATTCGCCGATCTTGGCCGCTGCCGCTTCCGCGGCCTCTTTGGCCTTCTCCAGGCCGGCTTCCGCTGCCTCCCGGCGCTCCGTCAGCTGGCTGCGCTCGGTGCGGATCCTCTGTTCATCCGCCGCAAGCCGTTCTCTCTCGCTGGTATTGGAAAACAGCTCGTTCTGAGCCTTCTCCAGCTTATGCTCCAGGATCCGGATCTGGTCGTCGGCCTCATCCAGTTTTTCCTCATCTTCCGTCAAGGCGTCGTCCATCTCGTCGATGGCGATGTTCACCTTTCCCTTTTCCTCGACCAGCTGCTGGCGCTCCTCCTGGCGCTTCTTGTAGTCCTCTTCCAGGGTGATGAGCCTGTTCTTGTTCTCGTCCGCGCCTTTTTTCAGCGCGCCGATCTGCTCCTCCAGAAGGGCGATCTGCCCCTCGGCGGACTGCTTCCTGACGCTCTCCCGGTTGAAAAGCTCCCGCTCCTCTTCGATCTGGCTCTCCAGCCGTTCTCGCTCGGCGGTGATCTCTTCGTAATCGGCCCTCTGTTTTTCCAGAGCGGCCTTCGACTCCTGGATATCCCCTTCCAGCACGGCGATGCGCTCATCCGCGGCGGACAGCTTTTTTGTCACGTCCTCGGATTCCTTGAAGAAGGCGCCTACCTCGTAGGTCTTCAGCTCATCCCTCAGGTTCAGATAGGTCTTTGCCGTCTCGGCCTGCTTTGTCAGCGGTCCCAGGCGGTGCTCCATCTCTCCGATCACGTCCTTGACCCGGAGGATGCTGTTCTGCTCGTCCTCCAGCTTTTTGATGGCCGCGTCCTTGCGCTTGCGCTGCTTGACGATGCCTGCGGCTTCGTCGAACAGTTCCCGGCGCTCTTCGGGCTTGGAACTGAGGATCTTGTCCACCTGGCCCTGGCCGATGATGGAATAGCCCTCCCGGCCCACGCCGGTATCGTAGAACATCTCGTGGATGTCCCGCAGGCGGCAGACGGAGCCGTTCATGCGGTATTCGCTCTCTCCCGAACGGAAGGCCTTCCTGGTCACCACGATCTCGTCGTAGTCGGCGGAAAGGCCCCTGTCCGCGTTGTCCAGGGTCAGGGTGACCGAAGCAAAGCCCTGAGGTTTCCGCACCTCAGTGCCCGCGAAGATCACGTCCTGCATGCTGGAGCCGCGAAGGCTCTTCGCGCTCTGTTCCCCCAGCACCCAGCGCACCGCGTCGGCCACGTTGCTCTTGCCGCTGCCGTTGGGTCCCACGATCCCGGTGATGCCCGGCGTGAATTCAAAGACTGTCTTGTTCGCGAAGGACTTAAAGCCCTGTATCTCTATCTTCTTTAAATACATCTATCCTACTCTTTGTCTGTATTGATCAGCGCCTGATAGGCCGCCTGCTGTTCGGCGCTCTGCTTGGAGCGTCCGGTGCCGGTGCCCCGGACCACGCCGTCGATCAGGACCTCCGCGGTAAAGCGCTTGTCATGATCCGGTCCTTCTTCTCCCGCCAGCCGGTATTCCAGCTGGTGCTGTCCTCCCTGCTGCACCCGTTCCTGCAGGATGGTCTTGCTATCATAAAAGAATTTCCGGTGCTCGATGTCGTTCGTCACGAAACGCTCCACGAACTCTTTTGCATTAGCAAAGCCACTGTCCAGGTAGATGGCGCCGATCAGGGCCTCCACTGTGTTTTCCAGGATCGATTCCCGCTCCCGTCCGCCGGTGCTCTCCTCGCCTTTTCCCAGCAGAAGATACTTTCCCAGGTCCAGCTGCCTGGCCACGTCCGCCAACGCGGCGCGGCAGACCAGCTTGGAGCGCAGCCTGCTGAGGCTCCCCTCGGACTCTTCCGGATACTGGTCAAAGAGAACGCGGCTGGCGGAAAGCTCCAGCGCCGCGTCGCCCAGAAACTCCAGGCGCTCATTACAGTCTCCGTGGGAAAGGCCGTGCTCGTTCACATAAGAACTGTGGGTCAGGGCCTTTTTCAGCAGAGAAGGATCCCGGAAATCATAACCGATCGTCTTTTGTAATCTCTTCATGTTTCTCAGCATAAATGCAGGGGCACCGGTGCCGAAACATCCGAATGCCCCTGTTGAACTCAATCAAGCGCTTTCTTCAGCTGTTCCATCGCGTCGCCAACGGTGTGGATCTCCATTGCGATCTCATCCGGGATCTCGATATTGAACTTATCTTCGATCGCCATGATGATCTCGACCTGGTCCAGGGAATCCGCTCCCAGATCCTCGTCGAAAGACTTTTCGGGGGTGACGTCCTCGGGATCCATGTCCAGCAGATCTGCGATGATTTTCTTGATGTCGTCAAAATTAACCATTTTGGGCCTCCTTGGAAGTGTTGCTATTTTCAGGCTCTGCGGTCTCTGGACCCAGAGCGATCTTGATCTTTTCCACGATCTTCTGGTCACGGAAGGTGATGCACTGCATCAGCGTGTTGGTGACCTCGTTTGCCTTTGCGCTGCCGTGGGTCTTGATGACCAGGCCCTTTAAGCCCAGCAGCGGGGCGCCGCCGTACTCGCTGGCGCTCATGCCCTTCAGGGATTCCTTCAGGGCGGGTTTCACCATCAGGGCGCCGATCTTGGAGCGCAGATTGCTCATGAAGCCCTTCTTCACCAGGCCGATCAGAGCGTCCGCCGTGCCCTCGTAGAGCTTCAGGATCACGTTGCCCACAAAGGCGTCGCAGAGCAGGATATCCGCTCCGCCGTGGGGGATCTCACGGGCTTCGACGTTGCCGATGAAATTGATGTCCTCCACGTCCTTCAGCAGCTGATAGGCTTCCTTGGCCAGGGCGTTGCCCTTGTCCTCCTCTACGCCGATGTTGATCAGTCCCACCCTGGGGTTGGTGATGCCGATCACGTCCCGCAGATAGATGGTGCCCATCTTCGCGAACTGCACCAGGTGATTGGGACGCACGTCCACGTTGGCGCCGGAGTCGATCAGCAGAGCGATCCCCTTCGTCGTGGGGATGATGGCGCCGATGGGAGTGCGGTCCACGCCGCGGATCCTTCCCACGATCACCTGTCCGCCCACTAAAACGGCTCCGGTGCTGCCGGCGGATACAAAGGCATGGGCCTCTCCGTCCCGCACCAGCTTCTGTCCCACCACGATGGAGGAATCCTTCTTGCGGCGGATGGCATTGACGGGAGGTTCCCCCGTCTCTATCACCTCGCTGGCGGGTACGATCTGGATCCGCTCCGGATCGTAGGAATGTCCGGTCAGCGCCAGGCCGATCCTCTCGGGATCGCCCACCAGCAAGACCTTCAGCTCCTCGCTAAGAGCCACCGCGTTCAGCGCGCCGGCCACGATCTCGCCCGGGGCGTTGTCGCCGCCCATGGCGTCCAGTGCAACGATAGTCCTGTCATCCTGCATTTTCATTCCCCCTGTGCTTTGACGCAGCCGAAGATCATCGGCATCACGCGTCTGGTATACTCGCCCAGATTGTATCTGCCCTCGTTGATGCAGTAGTCGTAAACGATGGCCCTTTCACACTGGATGTACAGCTGGGCGACTTCGTAGTAGGGCATGTCGTTCCGGATCTGTCCCCTGCGCTGCCCCTCGTCCACGATCTCGTTGATCATCCTGTAGTACAGGCGGTTCTGGTTGAGCAGATGCTTGTCGCCTCTGGTGGTGACCTGTGACGCGTAGAGCTGGGACAGCAGATCGATGGGGATGTCCTCCCCGATCATCTCATGGGATTTCACCGTCAGATAGATCAGCTTGTCAAAGCTGTTCATGTCGGGATCCATCTCCTTCAGCAGTTCTTCATACTTCGCGTCAAAGATGTCCGAAAGGGTGGAGAGAAGCTCGTCCTTGCCGGAATAGTAATGGTAGAAACTGCCCTTTGAGGTGCCGGACTTCTGTATGATGTCGTCCACCGTGGTGTTCTCGTAGCCGTTCTCCCGGAACAGCTGCCAGGCCACCACCGCGATCTTCTGTTTTGTGATGTTTCCTTTATTCATTTCTCTCAGGTCTCCCTGTTCACAATCTTATATAGAATAGCATTTTTCGGTTTTGTAGTAAAGCATTAAAATCACCCGGAAGGCCGCGGAAAAGGAACAAAGGAATCGTAAGCAAACAGCCTTTGAAAAGAAACTTTAATAACCGTATTGTTACATTATTAACTTGAAAGCTTTTCATAATAAAATATACTGATAGATGGGAGAGATCCCGACTACAACTCATTTGATAACAAGGAGAGAAAACATGATTATTGGTGTGCCGAAAGAAATTATGCACGGCGAAAATCGCGTAGCCGCTACGCCGGAAACAGTTCAGAAGTTTGTCAATGACGGACATACCGTTCTGGTCGAGAAAGGTGCCGGCGTCGGTTCCTTCTTTATGGATGAAGCTTATGCAGCAGCCGGTGCGACGATGGTCGACAATGCTCAGGATCTGTACGATCAGGCCGCTCTGGTCCTGAAGGTCAAAGAGCCTCTGTTCAACGAAGCGTATCAGAAGCACGAAGTTGACATGATGCATGCTGGTCAGTTCCTGATCACCTTCATCCATCCTGCCTCTCCCGTTAACCATGAAATGGTCAAGAAGATGGCTGCCAACGGCATCATCGGCCTGACCTGCGACGGTGTACCGCGTATCTCCCGCGCTCAGAAGATGGATGCCCTGACTTCCATGTCCACCTGCGCCGGCTACCGCGGCATCATCATGGCCGCTGAGAAGCTGGCCAAGTTCATCCCCATGACCACCTGCGCAGTGGGTACCATGAAGCCCGCCAACGTGCTGGTCATCGGTGTCGGCGTCGCCGGCATGCAGGCTCTGGCCACCGCCAAGCGTCTGGGCGCCAGACTGTACGCCGCCGATATCCGCGACATGGCCTGCGAGAACGCCACCAGCCTGGGCGCCAAGATCGTGGATCTGGGCATCCCGGATTCTGTCAGCGTAGGCGAGGGCGGCTATGCCCTGCATCTGTCCGATGAATGGCTGGCCAAGGAGCATGAGGCCTTAAAGGACGTGGTCAAGGACATGGACATCATCTTCCTGTCCGCGCTGGTGCCCGGCAAGCTGGCTCCCATCCTGATCACCGATGAGATGGTCAAGTCCATGGCTCCCGGCTCCGTCATCGTCGATATCGCCATCGACCAGGGCGGCAACTGCGAGATCACCACTCCCGGCATCGAGGACGTGAAGCACGGCGTGGTCATCGAGGGCATCAAGAACATCCCCGGCTTCCTGCCCACCTCTTCCACCTGGATGTATGCCAAGAACGTCTATGAGCTGGCCACCCACCTGATCAAGAACGATACCGTCGAGCTGGACATGAACGATCCCATCGACGCTTCCATCCTGGTCTGCCGCGACGGCAAGCTGGTCCACAAGGGCGCTCTGGAGGCCATGGGCCTGCTGTAATCCCTGCGGAAACTGACAACCTATTTTCGAAAAGCGTCCGGCATGCTTGCCACGGCAATCCACGCCGGGCGTTTTTTCGGAATCAAATGAGAGGAGCTTTCTTATGAAGGAACTTATTCTGATCGGCGTTTTCATCGCCGCCACCATTCTGGGATACATCATCATCAAAAAGGTGCCCAGCCTGCTGCACACCCCGCTGATGTCCGGCATGAACGCGCTCTCCGGCGTGACCGTCCTGGGCGCACTGATCGTCGCGGCCACCACGGAGAACACCCTGATCAAAGTCCTGGCCTGCGCGGCCGTGGCCCTGGCCATGATCAACGTGGCCGGCGGCTTCGCCGTCACCGCCAAGATGCTGGCCATGTTCAAGAAGAGAAAACACACGGGAGGTGAAGAAGCATGAATCCCGTTTCGATCGTGATCTATACCCTCCTGTCCATTCTCGTGCTGGTAGGCCTCTCCCTGCAGAGCAAGGTCCGCAGCGCCGCCGCGGGCAACTTCCTGGCCATGGGAGCCATGATCGCCGCCATCATCTATATCATCATTGAATACTCAGGCGCCGGCAAAGCCGTGGTCTGGATCGGCCTTTGCATCGGCCTGATCATCGGCCTGGTCTGGGCCTTTAAGGTCAAGATGGTCCAGATGCCCCAGACCGTGGGCCTGTT
>JAGAEH010000149.1 GCA_017613225.1 Lachnospiraceae bacterium | reverse complement strand
TCCACCTCCGCGTCGGAGATAGAGGTATTGCAGCAGGGGCACCAGTTGACCATGCGGTTGCCCCGGTAGATCATGCCCTTCTCGTACAGGTTCGCGAAGACCGTCTTCACCGCGTGGGAGCAGCCCTCGTCCATGGTGAAGCGCTCGCGGCTCCAGTCACAGGAGGAGCCCAGCTTCTTCAACTGGCTGACGATGCGGCTTCCGTACTTTTCTCTCCAGGCCCAGGCCCGTTCCAGAAAGCCCTCGCGGCCGATCATTTCCTTGGTGATGCCCTCTTCCCGCATGGCTTCCACCACCTTCGCCTCGGTGGCGATGGAGGCATGGTCCGTACCCGGCAGCCACAGGGCTTCGTAGCCCTGCATCCTGCGGTAGCGGGTCAGGATGTCCTGGAGGGTGTTGTCCATGGCGTGTCCCATGTGCAGCTGGCCCGTGATGTTGGGCGGCGGCATCACGATGGTGTAAGGTGTTTTATCCGGATTGACTTTGGCGGCGAAGTAATTCTTCTCCAGCCAGCGCTGATATATTCTGTCCTCGATCTGACTCGGATCATATGTCTTCTGCAGTTCTTTGCTCATTGTTCTTCCTCGATTCGGATGATATTTTTAGCGGGATCCTTCGACTCCGCTCGCTTTGCTCGCTTCGCTCAGGATGACAGTTTATTCTTTTCCGCAGGTCTCGGAGACGATGTACCGCGGCCTGCCCTTGACTTCTTCATAAATACGGGCGATGTAATACCCGATGATCCCGATGCTGATCATGACGATGCTGCCCGTAAACAGCTGCAGCAGGATCACTGTGGTGAAACCGCCCAGCGCCGCGCCTGCGATCTTCTGCACCAGCGCGACGATGCCAAGTACGATAGACGCAATCAGCATGATCACCCCCAGTACAGTCACGATGTGCAGCGGCGCCGACGTAAAGGACGTCACGTTCGTGATGGCGTATTTGATGAGCTTCCGCAGGGACCACTTGCTCTCCCCCGCGGTGCGCTCCTGGACTTCGTACTCCACTTCTGTGCTCTTGAAGCCCACCCAGAAGGACAGCGCGCGGAAAAACACGCCCCGCTCCTGCAGGCCGTTCAGAGCATCCACCACTTTGCGGTCCATCAGCTTGAAATCCGAGGCGTCTTCCATGTCGAAGCCCGCGGACTTGCTGATCATCTTATAGAACAGACCGGCGCTGGCCTTGTGGGCCAGGCTCTCTTTGCCGCGGCTGGATTTCTTGCCCTCGATCACCTCGAAGCCCTGCTCCCACAGCGCGTACATCTCCGGGATCTTCTCCGGCGGATGCTGCAGGTCGCAGTCCAGCACCACGGCGCAGTCGCCCCGCACCGCCTCCAGCCCCGCGAACATGGCCGGCTCCTTGCCGAAATTGCGCGAAAAATGGAGTCCCCGCACACGGCTGTTTTCCTCGGCTGCCGCCCGGATCTGCGCCCAGGTGGCATCCCGCGAACCGTCGTCCACGAAGATCAGTTCAAAATCTATGTTGGCGGCATCCAGCACGGACGAGATCCGCGACGCCGCGGCCGCGATCATCGCCTCTTCGTTAAATGCCGGAACGATCACAGAAAGCATTCTAAAGCAAACTCCTTTGTCTGGTCTGTCCTGCCCGAAAAATAAGCGCAGTCAAACACCTATTGCCCAAAGCATAGGTAACAGTATCATACTAAAAAACGGAATAAAAGAAAAGCCTCTTTTTTGAGGCTTTTGAGAACGGCCGGGGCACTCACTTTACCAGCGGCTTGTCCTTGCAGAGATTCCCCAGCGAATAACACAGCAGCCCGCCCGGCAGGATGGCGCAGAGCAGCGCCGAAGCCCCGTAGCAGAGCCAGTACAGCATGGTCTCACCAAAGCCGAAATCATAGACATAGGCGTCCATGGTGGGACAGACCAGCACATAGCAGAACAGGCCGGCCAGGGCGGCAAAACCCGCGTAGTTGAACAGGCGGCGGTTTTCGAAGCCGCCGGAAATCAGCGCCAGCCTTCTCTCGCACAGGCCGATGATGCAGCCCATGAACATGGCGGCGATGATCTCGCTCCACCAGAGCCTGCCCAGCAGATAGTTCAGGATGAACATGCCGATAAGGCCCACGCAGATGCCGGGCAGCGGACCCAGGGCCGCCGCGGCAAAGCCCAGGATCGCGAATTCAAAGGCGATCCTCTGCCCGCCGAAGCCCAGAGGCACGTTGGTAAAGCGGCCGATCAGCACGAACAGCGCCGTCGCCAGTATCGTTCCGATGATCAAAACTTTCTGTCTCATCTCACACGCAGACCCTCAGCTGTTAGTGTTCCCATTATATACCATGCCTTCGTTCCATGCAAACATACATGGGGAGAGATCATTGGCTCACTGCGCTGCGGATGCAGCAAAGGATCCCGTCAGCCTGTCATCCTGAGGAGCCCGGCGACGAAGGATCCCTTCGTCAAAAACCATTCCATCCTCCCCGGATTTGTGCTATGATTCATTCATAGACAAAACCAAGGAGGGTCTCTCTTTATGCAAGGTCTGAACATCGATCAGTTTTTCACCTACAAATTCCTCTCCAACCTTCGCTGGTCTCCCGACGGCAAGCGCGCCGCGTTTACCGTGACCGTGGCCAACAAAGAGGAGAATTCCTATGACGCGTTCCTGTATCTGCTGGAAAACGGCGCCGTCAAGCAGCTGACCGCCCTGGGCGGCGAAAAAGGCGCTTTCTGGGAGGACGACACCCATCTGCTGTTCCCCGCCGTCCGCACGAAGGACGAAAAGAAGCGGGCGGAAGCCGGCGAGTTCTTCACCTCCTATTACCGTCTGGACGTGACCGGCGGCGAAGCGCTCCCCGCCTTCGAGCTTCCCGTCAGGGCCGGCGAGCTCCATGCCATGGAGGGCGGCTGGTATTTTACCGCCTACATCAACAGCACCACGCCGGACGCCTATCTGGACGACGCCGAAGCCCGCAAGGCCGCCCGGGACGAAAAGAAAGCCAACGAGGACTACATCGTCCTGGAGGAGACCCCCTTCTACTTTAACGGGGACACCTTCCACAACCACCGCCGCATGGCCCTGTTCACCGTGATCAACGGTGAGACAAAGCGACTGACCGCTCCCACCATGAACGTGGCGGACGTGGTCCTGGCAAACGGGAAGTTCTACTTTGTCGGCCGTGAATACGAGGGCTTCTCCGCCCGCAGATACGGCCTGTTCTGCCTGGATCCCGCCACCGGAAAGACGGAGGAGCTGGTGCAGCAGGACAAGGGCTACTTCAGCAAGATCAAGGCTTACAAGGGCGGCGTACTGCTGGCCTTTACCGAGGGCAAGACCTACGAATACGGCGAAGTGCCCTTCTTCTATTTCCTGAATACGGAGACGAATGAGATCTCCCTGCTCCAGGAGAACAAACTGGAACTGGGCAGTTCCGCCGCGTCCGACGTCCGCTTTGGCGGCGGCCTCAACTGCAAGGTGGTGGGCGACGACCTGTACTTCACCGCCACCGTCCGGGACCGCTCCCTTCTGATGAAGATGGGCGCGGATCTGGTCACCGCTCCCCTGGTGGACGTGGTCGGCTCCGTGGACAGCTTCGACGTGAACGAAGCCGGCGAAGTCCTGATGATCGGCCTGCAGAACGGCAAGCTGCAGGAGATCTACCAGCTGCTGGACGGCACCTGGAAGCAGGTGACCGAATTCAACGAGGACCAGTACACGGACCGTTACGTCGCGGACTACGACCACATCACCGTGGACAGCGAAGGCTGGAACATCGACGGCTGGATCTTAAAGCCCATCGACTATGATCCTGCCAAGACCTATCCCGCCATCCTGGACATCCACGGCGGCCCCCGCACCATCTTCTCCGAAGTCTTCTTCCATGAGATGCAGTACTGGGCAGGCCAGGGCTACTTCGTCTTCTTCTGCAACCCCACCGGCTCCGACGGCCAGGGCGACGTGTTCGCGGACATCACCGGCGAATACGGCGTCCACGACTTCGCGAACATCATGGACTTCACCGACGCGGTGCTGGCCCGCTATCCGCAGATCGACAAGGCCCGCCTGGGCGTGACCGGCGGCAGCTACGGCGGCTTCATGTGCAACTGGATCCTGGGCCATACGGACCGCTTCGCCGCGGTGGCGACCCAGCGCTCCATCTCCAACTGGACCAGCTTTTACGGCACCTCCGACATCGGCCCCTGGTTCGGCGGCTATCAGAACAAGGCCACCTATACTAAAAACCACGAGCTGATGTGGAAGCAGAGCCCCATCGCCTACGCGGACAACTTCAAGACCCCGACTCTGATCATCCATTCCGACTGCGACTACCGCTGCCCCGTCTCCGAAGGCTATCAGCTGCTGACGGCCCTGCAGGAGCGCGGCGTGCCGGCCCGCATGGTGATCTTCAAGGGCGAGAACCACGAGCTCTCCCGCGGCGGCAAGCCCCTGCACCGCCTGCGCCGCCTGACGGAGATCAGCAACTGGATGGACAAGTACCTCAAATAAAAGTTGCCGGACGGCATCCTGATACGAACACGGGGCGGCCGAATAAGGCCGCCCCGTTTAAAGAGAGACCGCCGCAGCCCGCGGCGGTCTTTTTGTATGTCGTATTACCTTGTGTTACTGTCCGTTGTTGAAGTTGAACATCTTGGCGAACTCCGCCATGGGCTTGATGGCCAGGTTCAGGTTCTGGATCGCCTCGTTCAGCGTGTCAAAGTCCACCTCGTTCAGCTTTTTGACCGTCTCCGTCACGGCCTCGGTGTTGTCGGTGACCATCTTGTTGGCGTTTCCGATCATGGTATTGGCGTTCCCGATCAGCGTCGACGCGTCCGCGGAGAGCTCATCGATCTTTTTCACCGAGCTTTCCACGCTGTTGAACATGGTCTGCACCCGTTCATTCATGGCCTTTGTCCTGGGGATCAGCACAGCCACGGCAACGATCAGCGCGATCACCAGGATGATATTGGTGATGTAGGACAGTCTGGCCATCCTGAGCAGCTTTTTTTGTGTTTCGAGCATCTGTTGTTCCATTTTTAACCCCTCCGTTTTACTGCAGTTTTTCCAGACAGCGGTCCAGCAGGCGGCCCGCCACTTCTTCCTTGCTCATCAGCGGCAGCTCTTCCGCGCCTTCCGCGTCGATGATGGTCACGATGTTGGTGTCCCCGGCAAAGCCGGCCCCCGCCTGCTTCACGTTGTTGGCCGCGATCAGGTCCAGGTTCTTCTTTTTCAGCTTGGCGCGGGAGTTCTCCACCATGTTCTCCGTCTCCATGGAGAAGCCGCACAGAACCTGGCCGGGCCTCTTGGTCTTACCCAGCTCCGCCAGGATGTCCTTCGTGCGCTCCAGCTCAATGAACAGCTCGCCGTCCTTCTTTTTCATCTTATTTTCCGCGACCGTCTTCGGGCGGTAATCCGCCACGGCGGCCGCCTTGATGATGATATCCTGCTCCGCGCTCCTTCCGGTCACCGCTTCGAACATATCCTTCGCGCTCACGACGTGCACCGTTTCCACAAAGGGCGGCTCCGGAAGCTCGACGGGCCC
>JAGAEH010000148.1 GCA_017613225.1 Lachnospiraceae bacterium | reverse complement strand
TGCATCCGCCGCAGGAGACAAAGTAAGGCGCGTCGGGGTGCATCTCCACGTCCTTCCAGGGATAGAAAGCGTGCAGCTGGCCGTGGTCGGCGCCCCAGAAGCCCACGTTGACCATCAGGTAGGAGGGCAGGATGCCCGCCTTTTGCTTTTCCGGATCGTTCCAGACGATGACCGGCTCATCCTGGGCAAGGGCCGGATTGCAGCCGAAGAATTCAATGTAAAAAGGTTTCTTTTCTCCCGTCTCCGCGTTCTCCGCCGTCAGGGAGTGCCACCACCAGTCGTAGCCTTTCTTTGCCAGAGGCCCCCGCAGCATGAATTCGTCGCGGGTGATATCATGAATGTTTGCCATGTGATCGTTCCTTCCTTTCGATATATTTCATTAAATCCCGGTGCTGTCAGTTCCTTTTCCTCAGCCACTGAAGGAGGGCGAGAGGCTCGTATTCGCGCTTCAGCCTGCGGCGCAGGCGCGCCGGATCCTGCAGGAGAGCAGAAGACTGCTCCGTGGTCACGTCGTACATTTCAAGCTCCGGGTCCTTCTGCCGCAGAAGGCGCATCAGGTAGGCCTGGGCGTGGGGCATGTCCGCGTGCAGCGCGTAAAAGTACAGGCTGCAGCCTTCCTTCAGCCCGGCCTGGGGACGGATCACGGAACGCAGCTTCATCTTTTCCAGCGAAGGTTCCAGCTCCCGCCGGATCCGCTCCGCGCAGTCCGCGGAGGTGACGACCTTTAAATAGACCATGTCCGACATGGAATAGTGGTCGTCCTCCAGATAAAAGCGGTAAGGGGAGCGCTTTAAGGTTTCATACACTTTCTGTTCGCGCTCGGTCATCCTGCCGTGGTGATAGATGCAGTTGCGGTCCCTGTGCACAGTATAGACGAAATAGCTCACGTCCATGCCGTCCAGACGCTTCATCAGCCACCGGCTGGACGCGGGGTTCATGTTGGTAGTGGCGATGTAAGTGTTTTCATTGGGGTCGTAGATCGCGGCGCCGTCCATCACGATCATCGGCACGGTGATGTTCATGCCGCTCAGCTGGGAGGTCTGGAAGGTCGGCGCGTGGGCGGACATCAGGCAGATCCTGGCCCCTTTCTTGCAAAGGCTCTTCAGCCAGAACAGCACGGTGGGTGAGAGCCGCTCGTTCTGGTCTTCGGCCAGGCCCAGGATGGGCAGGAAGAAGACCTTGTTCTGTCTCTTGGTTCTGGGCAGGCGCGCGGCATTGACAACGACGGCGATCGCCGTGCCCACCAGCACGTCCAGGATCCGGCGAAAAGCCTGATCCAGCGGGTCTTTAATGTCCGGATAGGCGATCACGACGCAGATGAAGACGATGGCGCACAGTCCGGAGGCATCTGTCCTGCGCAGCAGTACGGCGCTGTGCAGAGCGATCAGTGTGCCAAGGCCCATCAGCGGATACAGGATGAGCCGGTCGTTTCCCAGGGCGGGGAAGCACATCATGGCCAGCAGGAACAGAAAGCCCCAGCAGGCGCCGAGCATGGTCCCGAAAAGCCTGTTTACCGCGTTTTCCCTCGTGTCATGGACATAGGGCTGCATGCAGATGATCGCGGTGATGGCGGCCTCCGCGGGGATAGCCTCCCCCTGTCGGCCACGGAGCGCGTAATAAAACAGGCACAGGATGACGGCGATGCTGGTCTTGATGATGCGCATGCCGGCAGGCTGCCATTTCAGCAGAGTTCCTGTATTACTCATTTACGATGATATCCTCAAATGCTTTCTGCCGCACCCAGACCGAAACGTTCCTTCCCTGTGTTCTGAACTTTCCAAAACCATTTTCGTCGATGATCACCGGATCGGTGCAGATGCCCATAACGTCAAAGAAAGACTCACCCGCATAGGCAGTCCCGATCTCCATGGACAGTGTCCCAGGTTGGTCATCGCTCATGACCACGGCCATCCCGGAGTTCTCGTGCTCGATGTCTCCGCGGCGGACCCAGCCGACCACATGATCGTCGCCGAACCAGTCCGCCTGCTCGCCGTAGGCATACCAGCGGCGGACCTTGATGAGCTTGCCCAGGTTGGACACCTGGACTCTGCCCTGGGCGGGATTGCCGTAGTAATCCGAATAGAACACGCAGGGCACACCGTCCCACCGCAGCAGGATCAGGGCGTAGGCCAAAGGCTTGAACCAGTCCTCCACAAAGGACTGCAGGCTCTGGCCGTACTGCGTATCGTGGTTATCCACGAAGGTGACCACGTTCTGCGGCCGATTCTGCACCAGAGAACCGTCAAAGATATATTTCAAACTCCTCCGTCCCTGGGAGGCGTCATAGAAATTATAGTGAAGCGCCACGTCAAACAGGGACATTTCGTCGTTTACCATGTTCAAATAGTGCAGCAGCCGTTCCAGATCGCCGCTCCAGTATTCCCCCACGGCGGGGATGTCCATGCCGGTCTCCCGCCGGATGTAGGGCAGCAGGTTTCTGTAAAAGGGAAAGCTGATGTGCTTCACCGCGTCCAGCCGCAGGCCGTCTATGTGGGTCTCGTTGATGAACCACACCAGCCATTTCTGGGTCTCCCGCAGCACTTCGGGGTTGGACATGTCCACGTTCATGCCCATCAGGTAGTCAAAATTCCCCTTTTCCGGGTCTACGTTTTTGGCCCAGCGCTTGTTTGTAAACCGGAAGATCCGGTCCATGGCCTGCGTGTTTTCGTCCCAGTCGGTGCCGGTAAAGTGGGTATGGTTCCATGTAAAACTGCTGTACTGCCCGTTGCGTCCGGGAAACTGGAACAGCGACCAGACCTTCACCTTTTGCGGATCATCGATCAGCAGATTGCGGTTTTCCGGAGAAACGCTTTCCGCGCTGACGATCTCCGTGCCGTCACCGCCCAGGCGGTGGTTGAGCACGATGTCCGCGAACACCTGTATTCCTGCCTTGTGAAAGGCCCTGACGGCCTCTTCATATTCTTGTTTTGTGCCGTATTTCGTGCGCACGGTCCCCTTTTGGTCAAACTCACCCAAGTCGTACAGATCATATACGCCGTAGCCCACGTCTTCCTGGCTGGTCCCCTTGTAAGCCGGAGGCAGCCATACCTGGGTGATGCCCAGATCCCGCAGGTTCGAGGCCTTGGCCGCGCATCTCTTCCACCACAGTCCATCGTTGGGAAGATACCATTCAAAATACTGCATCATTGTCTCGTTATGCGTAATAAACTTCACCTCCTTTCGAGGTCCGCTTGTTTTACCACAAAGAATTCAGCCTGTCAACTGAAGATTTTGTGTCCATGTGTATGATTGAACTCACATTCGGGGAGGGGAAGAGCTGAGGAAGGCCATGATCGCAGGCGCAGGTGTTTTGATAAAAACGGGAAAGTGTACGGCTGATTCTTCGTCCGACAAAGTATTTAAACTTATACCACAGGTCGAATGACAAAAGAGCCATGACAACATCTGATGACTGCAGGCAGAACTTGACTCTCTCTGTGGGTCCGTTCTTATGCAGAGTGCGGCCGATAGACGGTGGATCCCGAATAGCGTTTTACGAACTAGCCGCTCAACGAATTGGGTATGTGGGCGGCTAGTTCTTTTTACGTCCGGCAAAATATCCGAACTCAAATACCGCGATGGAATTTTGGCCGAGTTGTCGCTCCCTCACATGACTTTCACATCGGGGGTCTTCTCCCCGAACTGTTCTTTCAGCACTTCGGCGATCTCGCTGCGCTCATTGCCGCGCTTTTCCATCTGCTTGACGGTCTTGTTGGCGCCTTTTGCTTTAAACAATTAAGCCACTTCATACTATTCTAAAGCGCAAGCCGTGTTAAAATTAATAAAAATATCCTGATCTCATTATCTATTGTTTGCACCACTCCCGACTGAAAGGAGGATCACTTCCATGAAACGCTTTCCGGATAACTTCCTCTGGGGCGGCGCTACGGCTGCGAACCAGTGCGAAGGCGCGTATGACGCTGACGGCCGCGGCCTGTCCAGCGTGGATGTTGTTCCCTATGGCCCTGACCGCATGAAGGTCAACCGCGGAGAGCGGAAGATGCTTTCCTGCGAGCCCGGTTACAGTTACCCTGCTCACGAAGCGATCGATCACTACCACCATTTTCGCGAGGACATCGCCCTGTTTGCCGAGATGGGCTTCAAGTGCTACCGCCTGTCGATCTCCTGGACCCGTATCCTGCCGAACGGCGACGATGATGTTCCCAACGAGGCGGGCGTCCGCTTTTACCGGGAGCTCTTTGAAGAATGCAAAAAGTACGGGATCGAGCCCCTGGTGACGATCGATCACTTCGACACCCCGATCTCCCTGATCGAACGCTACGGCGGCTGGCGCGACCGCCGCATGATCGACGCATTCCTGAAGTACTGCACCGTCCTGTTCGACAATTACGGCGACCTGGTCAGGTACTGGCTGACCTTCAACGAGATCAACATGCTGCTGCACATGTCCTTTATGGGCGCCGGCATCGTATTCGAGCCCGGGGAGGATAAAGAACAGGTCAAGTATACCGCGGCGCATCATGAACTGGTGGCAAGCGCCCTGGCGGTAAAGCTCTGCCATGAAAAGATCCCGGGCGCCATGGTCGGCTGCATGCTGGCTGCCGGGCAGTTCTATCCCTATTCCTGCGACCCCGCGGACATCTGGGACAGC
>JAGAEH010000147.1 GCA_017613225.1 Lachnospiraceae bacterium | reverse complement strand
TCATCAGCTGGCTGGACTCGTACCAGAAGTCGTAGTTGCCGGCGTACAGCTGGATCTTACCATAGTCGATGTCGGCGATCTGGGTGCAGACCTTGTTCAGGAAGTAGCGGTCGTGGGAGACCACGATCACGGTGTTTTCGAAATTGATCAGGAACTCGTCCAGCCAGGCGATGGCGGCCAGGTCCAGGAAGTTGGTGGGCTCGTCCAGCAGCAGGATGTCCGGGTTGCCGAACAGGGCCTGGGCCAGCAGCACCTTCACCTTCAGGGCGCCGTCCAGTTCTTTCATCAGTTTATAATGATGTTCCGTCTCCACGCCAAGGCCGTTCAGCAGGGTGGCGGCGTCGGACTCGGCCTCCCAGCCGTTCATGTTGGCGAATTCAGCCTCCAGTTCGCTGGCGCGGATGCCGTCCTCGTCGGAAAAATCCTCCTTGGCGTACAGGGCGTCCTTTTCGTGCATGATCTCCAGCAGGCGGGGGTTGCCCAGCATCACCGTGTCCAGTACGGTGTATTCGTCGTACTGGAAGTGGTCCTGCTTCAAGAAGGAGATGCGCTCGCCGGGGGTGGTGACCACCTCGCCCTTGGTGGGCTCCAGTTCGCCGGACAGGATCCGCAGGAAGGTGGATTTGCCGGCGCCGTTGGCACCGATGATGCCGTAGCAGTTGCCGGGGGAGAAGGTGACGTTCACATCTTCAAACAGAGCCTTTTTGCCGAAGCGCAGGCTGACGTTGATGGCTTGTATCATAGGGGATGTCCTCCGTATAATTGTCTCTTGTTATTCGAATTTGCCGGGCGCGTGCCGCAGGCGCAGTCCGCGTTCGCTGAACCTTCCGCAGCCCCGTGTCTCTTGTCAGAACTCTTCCGGGTACAGGCCGGCGGCTTTCATCCGCGCGATGGCCTCGCAGACCACGGGCTTGTCCGCCGCGTAGGTGACGCCGTACCACACGTCGGGGGTGGGGATCACGCGGATCTTCGCGTCCCGCTCGTTCAGCAGCATGTCCATCACCGCGGGCAGATAGAACTCCGCCTTCAGGGGGTTCTCCGCCAGAGCCTTTTCTAGGAAGGCGGGGAAGCGGGCCTCGGCCTCCTCCAGGTAATCGCGGGAGAAGCCCCACAGATTCATGGATACGGGCGTATCGTCCGGCAGCTCCTGCCAGGTGACGCCGTCCAGCGTAAAGGCGGGGTGGCCGTCCTTCTTTTCGATGTGGGTGCGCTCCACGATGTCCGTCAGATGGCCTTCCGCGTCGGTGGTGCATACGCCGCGGGACACATAGCCGTTGTCCGTCAGGGTGTTGATCAGATGATAGCCGGACATGGCGTATTCATAGCGGCTGTCCTCCGTCAGCGCCGACAGGAAGCGGTACTGATCCCTGAAGGCCTGCTTGCCGTAGTAGTCGTCCGCGTTGATCACCGCGAAAGGACCATTGATCTGTCCCCGGGCGGAGAGCAGCGCGTGGGCGGTGCCCCAGGGCTTGACGCGGCCTTCGGGGACAGCAAAGCCTTTGGGAATATCGTTCACGTCCTGGAAGGCGTACTTCACGTTCATGTAGCGGCTGACCCGTGCACCCACCGTGTCAATGAAGGCCTGCTCGAATTCGTGCTTGATGATGAACACGACGGTCTCGAAGCCGGCCTGGTGGGCGTCGTATACCGAAAAATCCATGATGATGTGGCCCTGGGGATCCACCGGATCCATCTGCTTCAGGCCACCGTAGCGGCTGCCCATGCCGGCAGCCATCACCACAAGACAAGGTTTGTCCATAAGTCACGATCCTTTCATACTCATAGTCCATATCATCCTATCACAAAAGAGGAGGGACTGCCACTTGATTTTACCGGGCAGACGAATTTGCAAAAAGTGTTGACATCATCACTTTAGCGTGATAAAGTGCTAAATCATGGGCAGAAAACAGGGCCTCATGAATAAACCAAAGGAGACGCCATGGAAAGCGACCATCGAAAGTTCGACGAGGAGCAGATCGACCTGCTGTGTGAAGCGTTTGCGGCAATACAGAACAAAGAGGAATGCATGAGTTTTCTGGAGGATCTGATGACGATCCGCGAGATCCAGGACATGACGCAGCGGCTGTATGTAGCGAAGCTTCTGCGGGAGGGAAAGGCCTATCAGGCGGTCATGGAGAAGGTCTCCGTGTCCAGCGCCACCATTTCCCGGGTCAATCGCTGTCTGAACTACGGTGCGGGAGGCTACCGGCTGATCCTGGACAGGATCGTACCAGACAATGACAAAGGAACAGAGGGAGAATAAGGAAACATTTTCGCTGTCCGCGCTGAGGGGGCTTTTTCGATCGTACGGATACGCTGAATATCGCGTGAACCGGTTTGAAGACTACGAACTCTATGCGCGGAACCGGAATTTCTTAAGAAGCGACAGGATCCTGACGTTTACGGACGTCGACGGCAGTTTAAAGGCCATGCGGCCGGACGTGACGCTGTCCATCGTCCGGAACTACACGGGGATCCCCCTCTGGAAAGTCTCTTATACTGAAAATATCTACCGCCCGGACGAGAACGGGTTCCGCCAGATCCCCCAGACGGGGCTGGAGTGCCTGGGGGACGTGGACGACGTGATGCAGAGCGAGGTGCTGATGCTGGCCTGCAGAAGTCTGGCCATGATCTCGGACGGGTATCTGATGGATCTTTCCCACCTGGGCTTTGTGCCCGCTCTGGCAGCGGAGGCCGCGAAGGGAGAACAGGGGAAACTCCTGCTGGAGGCCGTCCGCCAGAAGAATACGAGTCTGATCCGCAGCATCTGCCAGGAAAACGGCGCGCCGGAAAAGCTGCAGCAGGACCTGCTGTGGACGGCCCAGGCCTACGGAGGACCCCGGCCGATGCTGGAGCGCATGCGGCAGATGGTCCGCAACCGGGAGATGGAAGAGGCCTGCGCGGATCTGGAGCGGATCGTAAAAGGGACGGTCTGCTTTTTGCCGGAGGCGGCCCTCCGGATCGATCTGTCCATCATGGACGATCTTCACTACTACAACGGCCTGATCTTCCGGGGAATGATCCAGGGCCTCCCCGCTCCGATCCTCTACGGCGGCAGGTACGACAACCTGCTGACCGCGATGGGAAAAGAGGGAAAGGCCATCGGTTTCGCGGTCTATCTGGACCTTCTGAACGAATACCGCAGGGAACAGGACAAATACGACGCGGACGTGCTGCTGCAGTACGGGGACGGCGACAGCCCCGAGGCAGTGATCCGCGCCATCGAGGCGCTTCGCGGGCAGGGCTTTTCCGTCCGCGCGCAGAAAGACGGGGAAGGGCTTCGTTTTCGAAAAAAAGTCCTTCTGGGAGAAGAGGTGCAAAAAGATGAGTGAGCAGTGGCTGAACATCGCCCTGCCCAAGGGCAGACTGGGAGAGGAAGCGGCCCGGATCCTGGAACAGGCGGGCTTCGGCTGTCCGAAACTCCGTGACAACGGGAGAAAACTGGTCCTGGAAAACCCGGAAAACCGGGTGCGCTGTTTCTGGGTAAAGCCGGCGGACACGGCGATCTACGTGGAGCGGGGCGCCGCGGATCTGGGCATCGTGGGCAGCGATATCCTGACGGAATGTGAGCCGGAGGTCTATGAACTGGCGGATCTGGGGATAGGTCTCTGCGCCATGTGCGCGGCGGGGCCGGCGGACTGGACGGACCGGCAGGACCGCCCTCTGAGGGTGGCGACCAAGTTCCCCCGGACGGCCAGGGCCTACTTCGCGAAACAGGGGAGAGACATTGACGTGATCCGTCTGAGCGGGTCCATCGAGCTGGCCCCGATCCTGGGGCTTTCCGACGTGATCGTAGACATCGTGGAGACGGGAAAGACACTGAAGGAAAACGGGCTGGTGCCACTGGAGACCATCATGCCGGTCAGCGCCAGGCTGATCGCCAACAAGGTCAGTTATAAATTCGCCTATGAGCGGGTCACGGCCCTGGGAAACGCCGTGGCAGCCGCATGCGGCAGAAGGGAGGCAGGATGATCCGGCTGTATCGATACGGTGATGATCCGGACCGGCAGATCTTCGCCAGGCAGGCGGAGACTGCGGACGTGAGCGCCGCGGTAAAGGAGATCCTGGCGGCGGTGGAGCAGAGAGGCGATGCGGCCGTGCTGGAGTATGGCAGGTGCTTTGACGGCGCGGCGCCGGAACAGTTGGAAGCGGACGCGGCAGCCATCGAAAAGGCCCGGGAAGCAGTCGGAGAGGACTTCCTGCAGCTGCTGGAGCGGGCTGCGGGGAACATCCGGGCCTATCATGCCATGCAGCGGCGGGAAGGTTTCGAGATCCGGCGACCGGACGGCGTCATTCTGGGAGAGCGGATCCTGCCCCTGCGGAGGGCGGGGCTCTACGTGCCCGGCGGCACGGCGGCCTATCCTTCCACGGTGCTGATGAATGTGATCCCGGCGAAGATCGCCGGCTGCGAAGAGGTGGTGCTGGTCTCGCCCCCCACCTGCGGCGGGGAGATCCATCCCGCGATCCTGGCGGCGGCTTCGGTGGCAGGGGCAGACCGGATCTTCCGGTGCGGCGGCGCCCAGGCCATCGCGGCCCTGGCCTTCGGGACGGAGACCATCCCCGCGGCGGACAAGATCACCGGGCCGGGCAATGTCTATGTGGCGGAGGCCAAGCGGCAGGTGTTCGGCAGGGTGGCCATCGACATGATCGCCGGCCCCAGCGAGATCCTGATCATTGCGGACGGGGAGGCGGATCCCACGGAAGTCTCGGCAGACCTGCTGTCCCAGGCGGAACATGATAAAAACGCCAGCGCGGTGCTGGTGACGGACAGCGAAAGTCTCGCCGCTGCGGTGCAGGCGGAGCTGGAGCGTCAGATCCCCCTGCTGCCCCGGAAGGAGATCGCCAGGGCGTCGGTGGACAACAACGGGAAGATCATCCTCACGGAGGATCTGCTGCAGGCCGCGCGGATCGCGGACCGGCTGGCGCCGGAGCACGTGGAGCTCTGTGTGAAGGAGCCCTGTGTCCTGTTTGAAAAGATCCGCAGCGCGGGCAGCGTCTTTCTGGGACGGTACTGCCCGGAGGCCCTGGGAGATTATTACGCGGGGCCCAACCACACCCTGCCCACCGGCGGGACGGCCCGCTTTTCCAGCGCGCTGTCGGTGGACGATTTTATCAGAAAGACACAGTACATCTATTATACGGAGAAGGCGCTGAAAGAGGAGGCGCCGGATATCGCGGCCTTCGCGCGCCGCGAGGGGCTGGAAGCCCACGCCAGGAGCGCGCTGGTCCGCTTTGATCGGGAGGTGATCCAATGAGCCGGTTCATGAGAAAAGATCTGGCCTCGCTGCAGGCCTATACGCCCGGCGAGCAGCCCCAGGACAGAAGGTACATCAAACTGAATACCAACGAATCCCCTTTTCCGCCCTGTGAAGCGGTGAAGGAGGCGGCCGCGGCGGAGGCGGAAAAACTGCACCTGTATCCGGATCCGGACGGCGGAAGACTGAAGCGGCTGCTTACGGAGCAGTACGGCGTGCCGGAGGAGCAGATCTTCCTGTCCAACGGGTCGGACGACATCCTGAACTTCGCCTTCATGGCTTTCTGCGACGCCGGGCGGCCGGCGGTCTTCCCGGATATCAGCTACGGATTCTACCAGGTCTTCGCGGACCTGCATCGGATCCCGGCGGTGGTCCTGCCGCTTTTGCCGGACTTTACGGTGGACGTGGAGGCTTTCCTGGCGCAGAAGGGGATGGCGGTGATCGCCAATCCCAACTCCCCTACCGGGATCGCGCTGCCCGCGGAGGAAATCGAGGGGATCCTGGCCGCGGATCCCGAACGGCTGGTGCTGGTGGACGAGGCCTACGTGGATTTCGGCGCGGAGAGCTGCCTGCCGCTGCTCAAAAAATACGACAATCTTCTGGTGGTGCAGACCTTTTCCAAGTACCGGTCCCTGGCGGGGGCGAGGCTGGGCTTTGCCTTCGGCAGCCCCGATGTGATCCGGGATCTGGAGACGATCCGCTATTCCACCAACCCCTATAACGTGAACCGGATGACCCTGGCTGCCGGCATCGCGGCGCTGAAAAACGCGGAATACGACCGGGAAAACGGCAGAAAGATACAGAAAAACCGGGCCATGACGGAGGAGGCGCTGAAGAAGCTCGGGTTTGAGATGACCCGCTCCTCGGCCAACTTCCTGTTCGTCAGGCCGCCGGTGGGAGACGGGAAAGACTACTACCTGGGCATGAAAGAACGGGGCGTGCTGGTGCGGGTCTATGGCAATGAACGGATCAGAAACTACGTGCGGGTGACCATCGGCGACGAGGAGCAGATGGCGGGCTTCCTCCGGGCTACGGAGGACTATCTGAAAGGAGCCGGCCATGAGAGAGGCTGAGATCAAAAGAGAGACGGCGGAGACCAAAGTGGAACTGACCCTTATGCTGGAGGGCTCCGGAACGGTGGACGTCTGTACCGGAGTGGGCTTTCTGGACCACATGCTGACGCTGTTCGCGAGACACGGACGCTTCGATCTGCGGGTCTCCTGCAGCGGGGATACCGGGGTGGACGACCACCACAGCACCGAGGACGTGGCCATCTGCCTGGGGAAGGCCTTTGCCAAAGCCCTGGGAGACTGCCGTGGGATCTGCCGCTACGGGGACTGCTTCCTTCCCATGGACGAGGCCCTGGTACTGACGGCGGCGGACGTCTCCGGACGGGGCATGTGCGTCTGCGAGCTGCCCCTGCCCGCCCAGAAGGTGGGCACTTTCGACACGGAGCTGGTGGAGGATTTCCTCCAGGCCTTCGCGGCCAACGCGGGGATCACGCTGCACGTGCGGCTGATCACCGGCCGGAACACCCATCACATCATCGAGGCGGTGTTCAAGGGCCTGGGACGGGTGCTGCGCCAGGCGGTGAAGATCGACCCGTCGGCGGCGGAGCAGATCCCTTCCACAAAAGGAGTGCTGCAATGATCGCCATCGTGGACTACGGCCTGGGTAATCTGTTTTCCCTGCAGCGTTCCCTGCGCTATATCGGACAGGAGTCCGTCATCACGGCGGACCCGTCGGCGCTGGAGCAGGCGGAGAAGATCATTCTGCCCGGCGTGGGAGCCTTTGGAGACGCGGCGGAACGCCTGCAAAAGACCGGGCTCGGCCAGGCGGTGGTCGCCCAGGCGGAGGCCGGAAAGCCCCTGCTGGGGATCTGCCTCGGCATGCAGCTGCTGTTCGAAAAAGGCTATGAATTCGGAGAACATGAAGGTCTGGGACTGATCCCCGGCACGGTAGAGGAGATCGTCGTCCCGGACCGGCGCAGATACAAGCTGCCGCAGATGGGCTGGAATTCGCTCCGTCTGCTTAAAAAGCACCCGCTGTTCGCCGGCGTAAAGGAGGGAGACTACGTATATTTCGTCCACTCCTTCCACGGCTGCCGGTGCGAAGATTCCGTCATCGCGGTGACGGACTACGGTATCCCCGTCACGGCGGCGGCTGCCCGGGACAATGTGTGGGGCACCCAGTTCCATCCGGAAAAGAGCGGCCCGGTGGGGCTGGCCATCCTGCAGGCCTTCGCAGAACAGGAGGGAACGCCATGAAACTGCTGCCTGCCATCGATCTTTCCGAGGGGAAGGCCGTGCGACTGATCCAGGGAGATTATCAGAAAAAGACGGTATTCAACGAGGATCCGCTGGAGCAGGCGGAGCTCTTTGAGAAAGCAGGAGCGGATTTTCTTCACGTGGTGGACCTGGACGGCGCTAAGGCCGGAGAGCCGAAAAACGGCGGGATCATCGAAAAACTGATCCGCGGCAGCAGACTGAAAGTGGAGATCGGCGGAGGCGTCCGCAGCCTGGAAACGGTGCGGCGTTACCTGGACGCCGGTGCCTGGAGGGTGATCCTGGGTACGGCCGCCGCAGAGGATCCGGCTGTGCTTACGGAATGCCTGGAGCGGTACGGCGAGAGCATCGCCGTAGGAGCGGACGTTTGGGACGGTCAGGTGATGACCCGGGGCTGGCTGGCCTCCGGCATCCCCGGGGAGGAATTCTTCAGCCGGCTGGCAGCCATGGGTGTCCGCAATGTGATCTGCACGGATATTAGCCGGGACGGCATGATGCGGGGCGCGAACCTGGAACTCTACCGGCAGCTGCACAGAGCTTTTCCCGCCCTGAAGCTGACGGCCTCCGGCGGGATCAGCCGCCCGGAGGAACTGGAGGAACTGGAAAGATGCGGAATGGACGGCGCCATCATCGGGAAAGCCCTGTACACCGGCGCCATCGACCTGGCGGAGGCCGCCCTAAGGTTTCGCGAGGAGGAAGGATGTTAGCAAAACGGATCATTCCCTGCCTGGACGTTCGGGACGGACGGGTGGTAAAGGGTATCAATTTCAAGGACTTAAATGACGTGTCCTCCCCGGTGGAACTGGCGGCCCGCTACAGCGACGGCGGGGCGGACGAACTGGTCTTTTACGACATCACCGCCTCCGCAGAGGGCCGGCGCCTGTTCACCGATATTCTGCGGGAGACGGCGGAGAGGGTGTTCATCCCCCTCACCGTGGGCGGCGGCATAAATGATCTGGGGGACTTCGACCGGGTCCTGAAATGCGGCGCGGACAAGGTGAGCGTCAATTCCGGGGCCATCCGGGATCCTTCTCTGATCGGCGCAGCCGCCAAACGCTACGGAAGCCAGTGCGTGGTGCTCTCGGCGGACGTCAAGCGGGTGAAGGGCAGCTTTCACATATTCGCCAAGGGCGGCAGGACCGACACGGGGATCCCCGCCATCGACTGGATCCGCCGGGCCGCGGAGAGCGGAGCGGGGGAGATCGTGGTGAACAGCATCGACACGGACGGCGTCAAACAGGGCTTCGACCTGGAAATGCTTAACGCTGTCTGTGAAGCGGTGTCCGTCCCGGTGGTGGCCTCCGGCGGCGCAGGAAAGATCGAGGACTTCCTGGAGCTCTTCCAAAAGATCCCGGGCGTTGACGCGGGCCTGGCGGCATCCATCTTCCACTTCGGAACGGTGGAGATCGGGGAGCTGAAGCGGAGGCTGCTGGAAAACGGCATCCCCGCCCGGCTGTAAAAAAGGAGAAAAAGGCGATGCTTTCGATAGATGAACTGAAATTTGATGAAAAGGGGCTGATCCCTGCCATCGTAGCGGACGCGGGAAGCGGAAGAGTGCTGACTCTGGCCTACATGAACCGGGAGAGCCTGAAGATCAGCATGGAGGAAGGCCGCACCTGTTTCTGGTCCCGCTCCAGGCAGACACTGTGGCGCAAGGGGGAGACATCCGGAAACGTCCAGTACATCACCTCCATCACGGCGGACTGCGACAGGGACGCCCTGCTGGTGCTGGTGGACAAGACCGGGCCGGCCTGCCATCTGGGGACGGATTCCTGCTTTAATGACAGAGTCTTTGAGAGCGGCTGCGGGGAGTCCTTCACCGTGGACGGGCTCTACCGCCTGCTGCTGGAGCGGAAAGAGCAGCGGCCCCAGGGTTCCTACACCACCTACCTCTTTGAAAAGGGGCTGGACAAGATCCTGAAAAAGGTGGGTGAGGAGAGCACGGAGGTGATCATCGCAGGGAAGGCCCGAGACAGGGAGGAGACGGTCTACGAGATCGCTGATCTGGCCTATCACGTGCTGGTGCTGATGGCCCAGCTGGGGATCGAGCCGGAGCAGATCCTCCGGGAGCTGGCCTCCCGCCATGTGATCGACCATAAAGTAAAACAGGAGAAGATGACATGATCAGATGCAGCCTGCACAACCACACTTATTATTGCGACGGAAAGAGCGCGCCGGAGGAATATGTCCTGAAGGCCCTGGCCCAGGGCCTGGATACGGTGGGCTTTTCCGAGCATTCTCCCTTTCCGTGGGAGCCGGAGGCCGGAATGGGGACTACGGCGGTGACCGCCTACCGGCAGGAAGTGCTCTCCCTGCGGGAAAAATACAAGGGCCGGATCCAGGTAGCCCTGGGGCTGGAGCAGGACATCTTATCTCCGCCGCCCGCTAAGGACTGGGACTATGTGATCGGCTCGGTCCACTACGTGGAGTCGGAGGGCCGGCTCTACGGGGTGGATATCAGTCCGGAGGACCAGGCAAGGAGCATTGAAGAAGGCTTTGGCGGGGATCCCCGGGCTTTCGCGGACTGCTATTTCAGGACCGTCGCCCAGGTGGTAGAAAAGACGGACTGCGATATCATCGGCCATCTGGACCTGCTGGTCAAGTATAATGAGACCGCCCCCCGCTTTGACACGAAGAGCGTCTGGTACCGGCGGATGGTGAGCGATACGCTGGACGCGCTGCTGCCCGCGGACCGGATCTTTGAGATCAATGCCGGCGCCATGAACCGGGGACTGCGGAGCCTGCCCTATCCGGGAGAGTGGACCCTGCGGGAGATGAACCGCCGGGGCGCGCGCATCACCCTGGCTTCCGACGCCCACGAGGCGGAGAATGTGGACGGGGGCTTTTCCCGGATGGCGGCCTATGCCAAGGCCTGCGGTTATCACACTGCCTGGGTCCTGGGAAAGAATGGCTGGAAAGAGGAGACACTTTAACTGTTTTTGTGCTATACTCTTTCCCGGAGGGGCCCTTTCGGGTCCGGACGGGAGAGAGGAAAGGCTGATACGATGGCTAAGAGCACAAAGACAGTTTTTTATTGCAAGGAATGCGGCTACGAGTCCCCCAGGTTCATGGGACAGTGTCCCGCCTGCAGGGCCTGGAACAGTTTTGTGGAGGCGCCTGCGGCAAAGGAGGCCAAACAGCCCGGCCGGGTGGACCTGGCGGGCAGACGCGGCGCGGCGGCTCCGGGCGTGCCCAGGCGGCTCTCGGAGGTGGAGGCGGAAGCGGAGGCCCGCGTCTCCACCGGCTTTTCGGAGCTGGACCTGGTGCTGGGCGGAGGCATCGTGCCGGCCTCGCTGATCCTGGTGGGCGGCGATCCGGGCATCGGAAAATCCACCCTGCTGCTGCAGGTCTCGGGCAATCTGGCCCGGGCAGGACACAGCGTTCTCTATATCAGCGGTGAAGAATCCCTGCGGCAGATCAAGCTGCGGGCGGACCGCCTGGGCGCCTTTGGCGACGAGGTGCGCTTCTTGTGCGAGACGGATCTGGACGCCATCGCGGAGATCCTGAAAACGGAAAAGCCGGAGACGGTGGTCATCGACTCGATCCAGACCATCTGCCGGGAGGACGTGACCGGCGCGCCGGGCAGCGTCTCCCAGGTGCGGGAATCCACCTCCGTTCTGCTGCAGCTGGCCAAGGGGCTGGGCATCACCATCTTCATCGTGGGCCACGTGACCAAGGACGGCCAGGTGGCCGGCCCCCGCATGCTGGAGCACATGGTGGACACCGTGCTGTACTTTGAAGGGGACAAGCAGGCGGCCTACCGGATCCTGCGGGGCATCAAGAACCGCTTCGGCTCCACCAACGAGATCGGCGTCTTTGAAATGGCGGAGGACGGCCTGCGGGAGGTGCCGAACCCTTCCGAATACCTGATCCAGGAGACGACGGCAAAGGCTTCCGGCTCCGTGATCACCGCGGCGGTGGAGGGCAACCGGCCCATCATGCTGGAGATCCAGGCCCTGGTGTTCCGCAGCGGCTTCGGCATGCCCAGACGCACGGCCGCGGGCACGGACTACAACCGGGTGAACCTGCTGATGGCGGTGCTGGAAAAGCGGCTGGGCTACAGGCTTTCCGACTGCGACGCCTACATCAACATCGCCGGCGGCATGAGGGTGGCGGAACCCTCGCTGGACCTGGGCATCGTGATGGCCATCGTCTCCAGCTATAAGGACGCGGCCCTGCCGGACAAGACCCTGGTCTTCGGCGAAGTGGGCCTGACGGGCGAAGTCCGGGCCGTGAGCCAGCCCAAAGCCCGGGTGGCGGAGGCTCTCAAACTGGGCTTTTCCACCTGCATCGTGCCCAAGGGGAATCTGAAAGCCCTGAAGGAGATCCAGGGGCTGAAGATCATCGGCGTCTCCGACCTGAAAGAGGCGGTATCCTGTCTGGAAAAAGGAAAGCAGACCGGCGGAGAGCCCCCGCAGGATCAGGACAATTGAAAACATCTCCATCGATTCCCCCCCAAATGGGGGGTTTTTTAAATTCACAAATAAATATATATTTATGGCAGTGAACAAAAGGCGAAGATGCAGGCATTATCCGTATCTTCAGTTTCCGCTAAAAACAAAAAGGAGAATGAAAATGAAGGGACTCAAATCACTGGGCTGCCTGCTGGCACTGCTTCTGGCGGCGGTCATACTGCTTCCGTCAAAGGCGATGGCGGCGGATGTTGCGATCAATTCCACCAACTTCCCGGATGCTACATTCCGTGAATTCGTTAAGAAGTACGACAAGAACAGCGACGGAAAACTCAGCGCCTCCGAATGTAAGGCCGTGGAGGAGATGAACGTCAGCGGCAAGGGGATCAAGTCCTTAAAGGGCCTGGAGTATTTTGTGGAACTTGTGACGCTGGACTGCTCCAACAACGAACTGACGGAACTGACGCTGACGCGCAACCTGGAAAACATCTATTGCCAGGGGAACAAGATCAAACTCCTGGATGTGTCAGACACATGGTTTGGAGAGGAGATAGAGTACGGGAGCGGGATCGGATACAGCCGTAAGACCGATAAAGGGACTTACTGGGATTATGAATACGATTACGCCTGGAGCGATGACGAACCGGAATACTGGGGAAACGTTTACGTTGATAAGACAACACAGCTCATCGATTTCAAACCCAAGATCGATTATGGGCCGGATGACGTGACCACGGTCGCGGGAAAGAGGAAATCCTTCTATGTAAAAGCCTACGGCCTGTCCAACACCTATCAGTGGTACTATAAGAAGCCCGGCGAGACGACCTGGAATAAAGTATCGGCAGACGCGGGCAAAAAGGCTAAGTACACCCTCACGGTCGCGGAAAAGCATTATGGCTATCAGTACCGCTGTGAGGTGACTAACCCTCTGGGCAAGGTAACCAGCAAGGCGGCCACGCTGTACGGACCGATCAAGATCACCACGCAGCCGAAGGACGTGATGGTGAAGAAGGGAGCGAAGGCGACGATCAAAGTGGTGGCTGAAGGGAACTCCGCGCTGAGCTATAAGTGGATGGTATCCGACCCGGGCGACACGAAATACTATACTTCTGCGAAGAAAGCCACCTATTCCCATGTGATGGATAAAGCGGAGGAGAACGGCCGCAAGGCATACTGCGTCATCACGGATGAAGACGGCAACTCCATCCAGACCATCACCGTAACGCTCAGATACGTGACGGCCAAGCCGAAGATCACCTCCCCCACGGCGGCGACTACCAAGACCGTGGCGAAGGGAAAGACGGCTACATTTACCGTGAAGACCGGCGTCAAGACAAAGGCGGGCTTCACCTATCAGTGGCAGTATAGGACTTCCTCCACCGGCACCTGGAAGAACGTAAGCGCGGCCAGCGGCAAGACGGCCAGCTACAAGCTGACGGTGGCAAAGAAGCACAACGGCTATCAGTACCGCTGCAAGGTGACCAATCCTTACGGAACCACCATTTCCAAGATCTTCACGCTGAAAGTCACTTCGTGACGAATGCTTAAAACTGAACAGAGATCCGGACCGCAGGGCCCGGGTCTTTGTTTATTTAAGAAACCGCATTATTTAAAAAAGAAACTGACAATGTTAGGATAAGATGATAAACTTATTACATCAGAATCGGTAACAAACCTCTGTTTTCGCACAAATGAGGAGGATCACAGATGAAATGGCTCCGGTCACTGGGTTTGCTGCTGGTATTGCTTCTGGCAGCAGTTGTTCTGACCCCCGCAAAAGCGGAGGCGGCTGACGCTGCCATCAACAAGACCAACTTCCCGGATGAGGGCTTCCGCGCCTATGTGAAGGATGAGTTCGACATGAACAAGGACGGCAAGCTCAGCGCGGAGGAGGCGGCTGCCGTATGGAAGATCGAGTATTATAACATGGGCTGCACCAGCATTAAGGGCGCCGAGTATTTTACGGATCTTCTGGTGCTGGACGTTGGATACAATAAGCTTACGGAGCTGGACCTTTCCCCCTTCCCGAACATCTGCCAGGTCTGGTGCAACGGAAACAAGATCAGATCCCTGGATATCCATCTCAACAAATACCTGGTGACATTGTACAAGAATTCGGACGTCGAGCCGGACCCGTCTGAAGACTATATCTTTTACAGGTATTACGATCTGGAGGTGCCCCTCGATGACGATGATTACTCGATCCTGGAGATCGACAAGGCTGTAAAAGTCGCCTATGCGAAGCCTGCCGTCAAAACACAGCCGAAGGCTCAAACGGTCAAATCAGGCGCGAAAGTCACCTTTAAGGTCACTGCGAAGGGCGGCGGCCTGAGCTATCAGTGGTATTACAAGAAACCCGGCGGCAGCTGGACGATGGTCTCGTCGGCCGCAGGCAAAAAAGCGGCCTATGCTTTCACGGCGGCTGCGCGCCACTATGGTTATCAGTACCGCTGCAACGTCAGCAACGCGGCCGGATCCGTGTACAGCAAGGCGGCCAAGCTGACGGTGAATACCAAGCCGGTCATCACTTCTCCGACCAAGGCAGTCACCAGGACGGCCAAGAAGGGCACGACTGTAAAACTCACCGTCAAGGCGGACGCGGCGGAGACCTATCAGTGGTATTACAGGACTTCCTCCAGCGGCTCATGGAAGGCCGTCAGCGCGTCCAGCGGCAAGACAGCCAGCTATAAACTGACGGTGGCGAAGAAGCACAACGGCTGGCAGTACCGCTGCAAAGTGACGAATCCTTACGGATCCGTCTATTCCAAGATCATCACCCTGAAGGTCACGTCCTGATCTTCAGGTAATAACGAGCGAAGATACCGGCAATACCGTTCGAATCTTCGCTTTTCTGCTCAATAAACGTGAAAAAGAGGAGGCGCAAAATGAAAGGACTGAAAACACTGGGATGCCTGCTGGCCCTGCTTCTGGCAGCAGTTATTCTGTTCCCCGCAAAAGCGGAGGCGGCTGACGTTGCGATCAACGCGGCTAATTTCCCGGACGCGGGCTTCCGTGCTTTTGTGAAAAAGAAGTTCGATACGAACAAGGACGGCAAACTGAGCGCGAAAGAAGCCGAGGCCGTATGGAAGATCGAGTATAACGGCAAAGACTGCACCAGTATGAAAGGCATTGAGAACTTTCCCAACCTTAAGGTGCTCAGCTGCCAGGACAACAAACTGACAGAACTGGACCTTTCCGCTTTCCCGTTGATCCATCGGGTCTGGTGCTCGGGGAATAAGATCGCCTCACTGGATATCCATCTCAATGAAAGGCTGACGAAAGCCTATTTGAAGGCGGAGATCGAACTGGAAATGGATGGAACGATCTACTACTGTTGTTATGACTGGGATCTTCCTTTTGAGGAGTATGACGATGACTACGACTGGGATAGTGATATGCCCATCGACTATGTTCTGGATGTCGACAGCACTACAACGATCATCTGCAGGCCCAAGATCACTTCTCCTAGGGAGATCACCAAAAAGACGGTAAGCTCCGGCGATAAGGTCAGCCTGAAAGTGAAGGCGGTGAGCAGCACGAGCATGACCTACCAGTGGTACTGGAGAAAGGGTACCAGCGGGACCTGGACCAAGGTCACGGCGGCTTCCGGCAAAAAGGCGACTTACACCTTTACGGCCAAGGATAAGCACAACGGCTACCAGTACATGTGCAGGGTGAAGAACACCTATGGAAGCACCAACAGCAAGGTCTTTAAGCTGACCGTAAAACCGCTGCCGAATATCACTTCCCCGACAAAGGACTCCACCAAGACGGTTTCCAAGGGAAAGACGGCCACGTTTAAAGTGGTCGCTGAAAACGCGGCAAAGTATCAATGGTATTACAGGACGTCCAAGACCGGTTCCTGGAAGATGGTCAAGGCGTCCAGCGGCAAGACTGCCGCGTATAAGCTCTATAACGCGGCGGCAAAGCATAACGGCTATCAGTACCGCTGCAAGGTGTTCAACTCGGCGGGAGGGTACGTCTATTCCAAGATCTTTACCCTGAAGGTCACGTCCTGATCACGCGTAAATGAAAAGCGAAGATGCAAGCGCTGCCTGCGTCTTCGCTTTTCTGCTCAATAAAGCGGAAAAGAACAAATAGAAGGAGAAGAATTATGAAAGGGTTTAAATCACTGGGCTGCCTGCTGGCCCTGCTTCTGGCGGCGGTCATTCTATTCCCGGCCACTGCGAAGGCGGCTTCCGTAGAGATCAACGAAGAGAATTTCCCGGACGAAGGGCTTCGTGAATGTCTGAAGGAGCTTGACGTGGATGTGGACCAGGACGGCTGGCTCAGCACATCGGAAATCAAAGAGACGACAAAACTGTATTGCAGCGGCTACAGTATCAAAAAACTGGATGGTATCGAGAAGTTTACGAATCTCAGGGAACTGTACTGCTACTCGAATAAGCTGACGACCAAGAATCTGTCGTCCGCTCTGGCGAAGCTGACAAAGCTGGAGGTCCTGGACTGCTCCGACAACAAACTGACAAAGCTGGACGTTACGATCCTGGATGATCTGGAAAAGCTGAATTGCTCGGAAAACCTTCTGACGGAGCTGACCATCTCCGGAAACAAGGAATTGGAGAGACTGGAATGCCAGAACAATGAGCTCACGGCGCTGGACGTGTCCAAAAACACGAAGCTGGTGCTGCTCAACTGCTCTGACAACGCCCTGACGACGTTGAGCGTCACCAAAAACCCTGAACTGAGGGCGCTCCTCTGCAGCGGCAATTCCATCTCGACGCTGAACGTCACCAAGAACCCGGAACTATTGATTCTCCGATGCTACGACAACAAGCTTACCAAACTGGATATCAGCAAGAACCCGAACGTCCATATTCTGGTCTGCTACGGCAACAACATCACGACGCTGGATATCCACCTTCAGGACAGGCTGGTGTGGTCTTATACCAAGCCGGAGTCGGAATGGAGTAATGATGAATGCGCGAGCTACTTTTATGACGATCCTCACGCCCCTGCCGAGTTCTATTATCTTGAAGATGAAGAAGACGTGAGCGACAGCGGGCTCGAGTGTTGTCTGCAGGTGAAGCCCACCACGAAGATCGTCTGCAAGCCGAAGATCACCGTGCCGGCCGAGACCACGAAAAAGACGGTCACCGTCGGTGACAAGGTGAGCCTGAAAGTGACGGCGAAGAGCACCACGACTCTGACTTACCAGTGGTATTACAAGACTTCTTCCAAGGGGTCTTATAAGAAAATTACCGCCGCTTCCGGCACGAAGGCTACTTACACCTTTACCGCGAAGGAAAAACACAACGGTTACTACTATCTCTGCAAGGTGAGGAACCAGTACGGTTATACCAACAGCAAGGTGTACAAGCTGAAAGTGGTGGAAGCGCCGGAGATCACCTCCCCTACCGCGGCGTCCACCAAAAAGGTGGCCGCGGGAAAGACTGCCACTTTCAAGGTAACCGCAACGGGAGCGGAAACTTATCAGTGGCAGTACCGGACCAGCAAGACCGGTTCCTGGAAGAACGTGAAGGCCGCCAGCGGCAAGACCGCCACATACAAGCTTTACAATACGACCAGCAAGTACAACGGCTATCAGTACCGCTGCAAGGTGAGCAATGCCGCGGGCAAAGCCGTCTACTCACCGATCTATACGCTGAAAGTTACCTCCTAAAACAGGTCAGCATTACAGACCATAGACCCACATAAAAAGAAGGAGACAAAAACATGAAGGGAGTTAAATCTTTAGGCTGCCTGCTGGCCCTGCTTCTGGCGGTGGTCATTCTATTTCCGGCTACTGCGAAGGCTGCGAATGTTGCGATCAATAAGACCAATTTCCCGGACACGAATTTCCGCCAGTTTGTAGCAGAAGAATTCGACGCGAATGAGGACGGATATCTGAATACGTCCGAGATCAAAAACGCGGAGGAAATGAATTGCTATAACCGCGGAATAAGCAACATGAAGGGCCTTGAGTATTTCACCTACCTCGAGGAACTGTACTGCGACTGCAATAAACTGACGAGCCTGGATCTGTCGGCGCTTTCCAGGCTGGAAGTGCTGAACTGCTCCGACAATAAGCTGGATGCGCTGGATGTTACCGGTTTGACATCTCTGGAGAGACTGGACTGTTCCGAGAATGTCCTGACGAGTCTGGACCTCTCTAAAAACAAGGCGCTGGAGGTCCTGATCTGCAGCCACAATAAACTTACGAAGCTGAATGTCGCCTCCAATACCAAGCTGGAGGTCCTCAACTGCGAAAGCAACAAGCTGACAAGCCTGAGCGTTGCCAAGAATACGGAGCTGTATTCGCTCGTTGTAAACAGCAACAGCCTGACGAAACTGGACATCACCAATAACGCGGAACTCATGATCCTCAAGTGCCACAGCAATAAGCTGAGTACACTGAACTTCAGCAAGAATCCCAAACTCCACATACTGTCCTGCTTCGGAAACAGCATCAAAGAGGTGGATATCCATGCGCATGAAAGACTGGTGTGGGCTTATCTCAAACCGGACGAAGAGTTCACTGATGACGACGAGACCATGGTGAGCTACTGCTATTACGACTATAAGGCCTCCGTGGAGGATTATCATCTGGACGAAGATGAAGATATCGGCGACATGGGTCTGGAGTGTCTCCTGCAGATCGATAACAGCACGAATGTGCATTGCAAGCCGAAGATCACCGTACCGTCCGAGACCACGAAGAAGACGGTCACCGTCGGTGACAAGGTGAGCCTGAAAGTAACGGTGAAGAGCACCACGGACCTGACTTATCAGTGGTATTATAAGACTTCCTCCAAAGGCTCTTATAAGAAAGTCACCGCCGCTTCCGGCAAGAAGGCCACCTACACCTTCACGGCGCAGGACAAGCACAACGGATACTACTATCTCTGCAGGGTGACAAATAAGTACGGCTATACCAACAGCAAGGTGTACAGGCTGAAAGTGGTAGAGGCGCCGGAGATCACTTCTCCCACCAAGGCAACCACTAAAACGGTCACCGCGGGAAAGACGGCCACCTTCAAAGTGACGGCAACGGGTGCGGAAACTTATCAGTGGCAGTACCGGACCAGCAAGACCGGCTCCTGGAAGAACGTGAAGGCCACCAGCGGCAAGACCGCCACATACAAGCTTTACAACACGACCAGCAAGTACAATGGCTATCAGTACCGCTGCAAGGTGAGCAATGCCGCGGGCAAGGCCGTCTATTCGCCGATCTATACGCTGAAAGTCAAGTGATGCGGATCAGTATATCAGACAAAGTATAAGAGAAGGAGATGAGAAGCATGAAGTTATTCAAATCATTCGGCTGTCTGCTGGCCCTGCTGCTGGCGGCGATCATCCTGCTGCCTTCCAGGGCGATGGCCGCGGACGTGGCGATCAATTCCACCAACTTCCCGGACAAGAATTTCCGTAATTATGTGTCGGAGAATATCGATAAAGACGGCAACGGGAAGCTCAGCGCCACCGAGATCAAGAACAGAAGCAGTATCGATGTCAGCGGTCTAGGGATCAAGAGCTTAAAGGGAGTAGAACTTCTGACGAGCTTGACCAATGTGAGGTGCGCCAACAATGAACTGACAGAGCTGACCATTGGAGCCAACTGGATAGGTCTGGACTGCTCGAACAATAAGTTGACAGAGCTGAAGATCACTCCCGGGCTGTGTTGGATCGACTGTTACGGAAACAACATTAAAGTACTGGACGTAAAGGGAAACATTTATTTTGAGATAGCGTGCGACCCGGACGGTTATTATGCGGACAAGACCGAAACCGACGAATACATAGAGTATTCATATTACGAGTTTGAAGAGGATGATCTGATCGACTATACGATAAGCGTAGATAAAACCACGGCTGTAGTTTATCAGGCTCCAAAGTTCAAGTCACAGCCGAAGGACAAAGAGACTAAAAAGGGAAAGAAAGTGAGTTTTTCCGCATGGGCAGAAGGCGGAAACATGAGTTATCAGTGGTACTACAAAAAGCCCGGTGATACTACCTGGACAAAGGTCACGTCCGAATCCGGCAAGACCTATAAACTCACATTCTACGTTGCCGAACGGCATTATGGCTATCAGTACCGCTGTATAGCCAGCAACTACTACGGGAAGACGACCAGTAGTGCAGCTACGCTGTACGGACCGATCAAGATCACTACGCAGCCGAAGGACGTAATGGTGAAAAAGGGAGCGAAGGCTACGATCAAAGTGGTAGCCGAAGGAGACTCCGCGCTGAGCTATAAGTGGATGGTATCCGACCCGGGTGACACGAAGTATTATACTTCTGCGAAGAAGGCCACCTATTCCCACGTGATGGAAAAAGCGGAGGAGAACGGCCGCAAGGCATACTGCGTCATCACGGATGAGGACGGCAACTCCATCCAGACCATCACCGTAACGCTGAGGTATGTGACG
>JAGAEH010000146.1 GCA_017613225.1 Lachnospiraceae bacterium | reverse complement strand
GCGCGGCCGATGGCGACACGCTGGCGCTGGCCGCCGGACAGGGCCTTGGGCTTGCGGTCCAGATACTCGGTGATGCCCAGGATCTCCGCGGCCTCACGGACCTTGCGGTCGATCTCTTCCTTGGACTCCTTGCGCAGCTTCAGCGCGAAGGCCATGTTCTGATACACCGTCATGTGGGGGTACAGGGCGTAGTTCTGGAAGACCATCGCGATATCGCGGTCCTTCGGAGCAACGCTGTTGACCAGATTGCCGTCAATGTACAGCTCGCCGCTGCTGATCTCCTCCAGGCCGGCGATCATGCGCAGGGTGGTGGACTTTCCGCAGCCGGAAGGGCCGACGAAGACGATGAATTCCTTGTCGGCGATCTCCAGATTGAAATCGTCGACGGCCGTGACCTTGTTGTCATAGACCTTTTTGATGTTTCTGAGTGACAGACTTGCCATAGTGTTTTGGCTTTAGCGGTCCCGAACTCCTTCAACGAACCGCCTCGCACGCCGCGCATGTGTCGGCCATGCTTTACGGCAGGTCTCCACACTGCCGCACCCCAAGCCCCGGGGTAAATGTTCCTCCTTTTTCTGCAGCCGGCTGCCGTTCATATAGTGGAGTGAGCGGTGCCCTGCCGATTGGCAAATGGTGTCAAATTGTTGACGCTCCTATTATAAAAAGGGGAAAAGGGACTTGTCAAGCAAAAACTTAATCGATTAAGAAATAATTCGCCGCTACTGTTTCAGCTGCAGAAGCCGCAGGTACATTCCCAGGGCGGTACCGGTGTAGGCGTGCTGATAGAGGCCCGTTCCGAAGTCGGTCACAAGCTCCCGGATCGGCACCTCGAAGGCGTTGATGCGCTCATCCGCGTCCAGGTCCTGCCTTCCGGTGGGCGTCAGATCCTCCGCCAGATAGACGAACAGGCGGTTCTTGAAGAGGGCGGGATTGGGATTGCATTCACAGAGCAGGGTGATCTTCCCGGCCACGCAGCCGGTCTCCTCCCGCAGTTCCCGGGCGGCGGCAGAGGCGGGATCCTCGCCCGGATCCACCAGGCCGGCGGGAAATTCAACGGACAGGGCCTCCAGACCGTGGCGGAACTGTTTGACCATGAAGAAGCTTTCGCCGTACACGGGTACCACCACCACCCAGTTGGGGGCCGCGATGCCCACATAGGTGCCGGTCAGTCCGTCGGCCGCGGTCTCTTTTTGTTCTATGACGTCGAAGACGGGGGTGTGGCAGATGGTCTTTTTCTCGTTCACCGTCCACAGCAGTTTGGAGTCGTCCATGATCATTCTCCTTCAGGTTTCGGACATCTGTCCGGGATCCTGCTATCATTTTAGCCCCTGCACCGCGGATGTCAATGAAAAGACAGGACCCGCCCTTTATCCGGGAGGCGGCAGCGGAAGCATTTGAAACCCGGGCGGTCCTGGTGTATTATCATCATTAGAAGAGTGATCTGACAGGAGGATCATCATGAGCAGCATCAAAGATAAAATGAGACCTTTTTACCGCACCACAGAAGGCGGCCTGTTCTCCGACGTCACCAAGGCGGACGTGGGAGACGTGGCGGAGGAGATGCAGCGCCGCGGCGTGGCGCTGATGAGCTGGGCCGATCCCTTCATGCCGGATCCGTCCATTCCGAAACCGGTGCTGGACCGAGCCATCGAGCTGCTGCAGGGCGGTTTTCCGGCCCACTACACCATGCCCATCGGCAGCATGAAGCTGAAAAAAGCGCTGGCGGCGCGGCTGGAGCGCAAGTTCGGGCTGAAGGTGGACCCGGCCCGCAACATTCTGATCAATCCCGGCTCGGACATCGGCCTGATGCTGGCCATGACACCCTGGATCGAGCCCGGAGACGAGGTGCTGGTCCACGATCCCAGCTACGCCAGCGATTTCATGAACGCGGAACTTCTGGGCGGTGTCACCGTGCGCGTGCCCACTTACCGGGAGGACGGCTGGCATCTGCGCATCGAGGAATACGAGAAGCGGCTGACGCCCCGGACCAAGATGGTGCTCTTAAACAATCCCAACAACCCCACCGGCACCTGCTATACAAAGGAAGAACTGACGGAACTGGCGGCCTTCATCGTCAAAAATGACTTGATCTGCGTCTGCGACCAGGCCTTCGAGGACTGCCTTTTCCCCGGTGCAGAGATGACCTACATCGCTTCGCTGCCCGGCATGTGGGAGCGCACCGTCACAGTCTGCTCCTGCTCCAAGGGCATGGGGCTCTCCGGTTTCCGGGTAGGCTGGATGATCGCAGATGATGCGGTGATGGATGTCTTTTACGGCGCGGCGGTGAACCTGCAGGGCGCCACCAGCACCCTGGCCCAGGAGGCCATCATCCCCGCGGTGGAGGACGACAGCTTCATTCAGGATTACATTCAGGTCTACGACCGGCGCCGCCGCTACGCGTATGAGCTGTTCAACAGCTGCCCCGGCGTGTCCATGGACCTGCCGGAGGCGGGCTTCTATGCCTGGATCGATGTCCACGAACTGGGGACTTCCGCCGAACTGACCAGGCTGATGGCCGAAGAGGCTCTGGTGAGCCTGAACGACGGCTCCTTTTACGGCAGCCAGGGGGAGGGCTATCTGCGGGTGATCCTGGCTTGCTTCAAGGACGACGCAGTCTGCTTCGCGGCCCTGGACCGCATGGCGGCGCTGTTTAGGAGGCTGGCGAAGGAGAAAGGGCTGTTTTCCTGATACAGACCACCGGCACGGACCTCCCTGTCGGCTACAGGTTTCAATTTTAGAATTTGTAGCCGACACGTACCCTCATTTTTAAAACGGATCCTCTGTTTTGGAATTCTATGTCGGCTATTTATTACCTTTCAAGGTTCTGTAGCCGACACTTTCTTTTGGGTTTTGTAGAAAACAAGGAAATCCAGGGGGGGATCCCCGTATTTCTGTCGGCTGCAGACGGTTTTTTTTGATCAAAAAGCCGACATGCAGCCGGGGACGGCCTTAAGAAACGCATCCCGAATTACCGTTGGTCGGCTATAATCGGCACTTCCTTGGAAAAAAGCCGACAGCCCTGCCTGTTCCCCTCCGTCAGCAGGCGCGTCTTCGTTATCCAGGCCGCAGCCGCCAAGAGCGGAGGAGTGGTGTAAGGGTCGGCCAGCTGCTGCAGCCGTGAAAGACTGCGGCATAGTGTAAGGGTCGGCCAGTTATTACAGCAGCCGCGAAAGACTGCGGCGTGGTATATGGATCGGCCAGTTATTACTGCAGCCGTGAAAGACTGCGATATGTTGCAGAGGCCTGCCGGCTGATGCTCCGGCCCCAGATCTCATCCGTTCTGAAACAAAAAACCGCGCCACCGGCGCGGTCAAAAAGAGAGAGGGTAATGAAAAAGTCGTTCGTTTTCTTTGTCTGAGAACAGGATACAGGGCGAGCCTTAAACGAAGATTAAAAATATAAAATAGTTTGAGATTATTTGAAAAAGTTGCGGCGTAAATCAGGCGCCGCATCTTTTTTCCGGCGCCAATCATGCTATAATACTACTATCATTCCGCGGGCGGACGCCGCCCGCCGTCAGGAGGATCCAAATGCCGCGCAAAGTCGATCTGTTTAAAACAGTAAAGGATGTATCCGTCCGCGACCCTTTCTTTTCCCGCATCCAGAACGTGGTGATCGACACCATGATCCCCTATCAGAAACGGGCTTTGAACGATGAGATCCCGGACGTGAAAAAGAGCCACTGCCTGGAGAATTTCCGCATCGCGGCGGGCCGCAGCAGCGGCGAGTATTACGGACGCGTGTTCCAGGATTCCGACCTGGCCAAGTGGATCGAGGCCGTGGCCTATTCCCTGGTGGTCAAGCCGGATCCGGACCTGGAGGCCCAGGCGGACGAGGCCATCGACCTGATCGGCGAGGCCCAGCAGGAGGATGGCTATCTGAACACCTACT
>JAGAEH010000145.1 GCA_017613225.1 Lachnospiraceae bacterium | reverse complement strand
TGCCGCCGGAGCTCTACGAGCTGGCCATGCTGCGGAAGGACAACATCGACGTGCCGTTAAAGGACCTGGGGGCCATGCTGAAGGAGCCCGTGGGCAAGAGCGGGGCCTATCACCGGTTTCATCGGATCGAGATGATCGTGAAGCAGCTGGAACTGGAATAGACGGACAGGACGTGAAATGGGGACGGTTCTCTTTTCACCTGAAAAGGTGAAAAGAGAACCGTCCCCATTTCACGTTTATTCGGTTTCCCGGTAGAACTCCTCCTGCAAATAGCTCCGCAGCTGCTCCCACCGGCCGGGATCTTTGCCCCCCACAGGCTTGCCGTCGATCTCGCAGGCCCTGGCGCAGGGGTGGCTGGAGCTGGAGACGATCACTTCGTCCGCTCCGAACAGATCCGGCAGGTAATAGGGCTCTTCGGCCACCGGGATTCCCAGCGCCTGGCAGGCCCGCAGCAGATGCGCTCTGGCGATGCCGGGGAGGATCAGGTTGTCCGCGGGAGCGGTGCGCAGCACGCCGTCCTTCAGGATGTGGACGTTGCTGTGGGCGCACTCCGTGATGCGGCCGCCGGGACGGTAGAAGACGGCTTCGTCGCAGCCCGCCTGCCTGGCCTTCTGGGCAGCCATCACCGACGGGATCAGGTTCAGCGTCTTTATGTTGCAATGGAGGAAGCGGGTGTCCTTCGTGGTGATCAGTTTCAGCGGCTCCAGGCAGTCGTTGAATTCGCCGGGCTTTAACATCACCCACAGGTTGCCGGGGGTCTTTTCATATACATGGTCCCGGATGGCGGTGCCGCGGGTCACCTGGAAATAGACGAAAAGGTCGCCGGTATCCAGCTTTTGCACCAGCTCTTTCAGCAGGGCTGCCAGTTCTTCCTTCGTGACCGGGATCTCGATGTCCAGGGCCTCCGCGCTGCGGAAAAAGCGGTCGATGTGCTCATCCAGCGCGAACATGTGATAATTGTGGCAGGGGCCCGCGTCGTAGACGCCGTCGCCGAACCAGCAGACCCGGTCGTCCATGGGGATCATCATTTCTTCCAGCAGGCCGTATCTTCCGTTGTAGTATCCTAAATTCTTCATGGCATTTCTCTCCGTTTCCGCTCATGGCGGCTTTCTTATTATAGCATCGATCCGTCAAAAGAAAAACTTAAAATCGCGCGCGCTGGACAACCAGGGGAATCTATTGTAGAGTACATAGGTGACAAAAGGCCTGCGGTACCGGGCCTTTTACAGAGGAGAACATCATGAGCCTGAACGACATTCCCAGCAGCGAGCGCATCCACATCGGCTTTTTCGGCCGCCGGAACGTGGGCAAGTCCAGCCTGGTCAACGCGGTGACGGGACAGCAGCTGTCCATCGTCTCCGAGACCAAAGGCACCACTACGGACCCGGTCACCAAGAGCATGGAGATCCTGCCCCTGGGGCCGGTGGTGATCATCGACACCCCCGGCATCGACGACGAGGGCAGCCTGGGGGAACTGCGGGTGCGCAGGACCAGACAGGTGCTGAACAAGACGGACATCGCCGTGCTGGTGGCGGACGCGGAAGCGGGACTGCTGCCTCAGGAGGAGGAGCTTCTGACCCTGTTCCGGGAAAAGAAGATCGAATACGTGGTGGCTTACAATAAGGCGGACCTGCTGAAGACAGTGCCGGAGGCGGAGGAGAACAGCATCTACGTCTCGGCCCTGAAGGGGACCAACATTCCGGAACTGCGGATGATGATGGCGGCAAAACTGAAGGAGCCCGCGGTGAAAAAACGCCTGGTGGGCGACCTGATCGATCCGCGGGACATGCTGGTGCTGGTGATGCCCCAGGACGTGGCCGCGCCCAAGGGCCGGCTGATCCTGCCCCAGGTGCAGATGCTCCGGGACATTCTGGACGAACATGCTCTGGCGCTCTGCGTCCAGACGGAGGAGCTGCCGGCGGCCATCGATGCGCTGAAGGACCGCCCCCGGCTGGTGATCACCGACAGCCAGGCCTTCAAGGCGGCGGACGCGGGCACACCGAAGGACGTGCTCCTGACTTCTTTCTCTATCCTGCTGGCCCGCTACAAGGGACTGCTGGATTCCGCGGTCCGGGGCGTGGCGGCAGTAGAGACCATCACCCCGAAGGATACGGTGCTGATCGTGGAGGGCTGCACCCATCACCGCCAGTGCGAGGACATCGGCACGGTGAAGATCCCCCGGGGCCTCTCCAGGCACCTGGGCTTTGAGGTGAACTTTGCCACATGCTCCGGCACGGAGTATCCGGAGGATCTGTCCCCCTACAGGATGGTGATCCACTGCGGCGGCTGCATGCTCAGCGAACGGGAGGTGCTTTACCGCGTCAAGTGCGCGGAGGACCAGGGCGTCCCCATCACCAATTACGGGATCCTGCTGGCCTACCTGCAGGGCATCCTGCCCCGGGCGCTGGAGATCTTCCCGGACCTGAAGGCGCTGATCGGCTAGAATCGCGATGCCCGGCCGCAGGGAATCCCGCGGAACCGCTCAGGAAAAGGTTGCATTTTTCATCCAGTCATTTACAATAGACAAGAACTTTTTTACACAGGAGCCGGCATGTCATCCAAACTGAAACCGAAAAAGAACAACAAGAAAAACGAAATGACGGCGAAGCGCGTCAAGTTCTGGTCCATCTTTCTGTGCGCGGCCGTTCTGGTGATCGCCACGATCCTCATCCTGATCAGGACAGGCGTCTTTGAAAGCGACGAAGTGGATCCGGTGGGCAGATACGAACTCACATCGATGAAGGATCCCAGCGGCGCCGTCATGTCGGCGGATGAACTGGCAGAGGCCACGGAAATGGTGGAGCCCGGCCAGCCGCTGATCGAGATCCAGCTGAAGGCGGACGGCACTTTCTCCTTCGACCCGAATTTCGACCTGATGATCCACTATGAGGGGAAATACGAGCTGGACGGCCATGCCATTACCATGACCGACGAGGAGGGGATCTCCGACCCGATCACCGGAACGATCGACAGCAGATATCTGACCATCACGGATTCCGAAGGGTACGTCATGACCTTCAAAAAGGCGGATTGACGGACAATATTGACATAGATGCAGAGCCAAGGGAGCGGAGCGTTTTCTCCGCTCTATTTGTTTTCGGGAGTTTTTTGACGGCCGGAGAAAACTTTTACTTGACTTAGCCGTACGGCTAAGAATATAATAAGTTCGTAATAATTAAGCCGTACGAACAAGATTCTGAAGAAATTCTTACAATTACGCCGTACGGCGAAATTTTCTGTAAGAATTGCGTAAGACTTCTGTAAAGGAGACTAAATGAAGATCAGTTCAGGGAAAGATTTCGGCGCAGAGATCAAAAAACGCAGGAAAAAACTGGGCTATACACAGGCCTATCTGGCGGAATTTACCGGATTTTCCGTCAGTTTCATCTCCGACCTGGAGCGGGGCAAGACCACGGCGGAACTGGGCAAAGCCCTGGCCCTGGCCAACATGCTGGGCCTGGATTGCCTGCTGCAGGAGCGGGGTGCCTGATGAGAACACTCAACATCCTGATCGAGATCAACGGAGAGGCGGTGCCCGTGGGGACCATCACCGGAACCAACGGGGATGACGCCGTCTTTTCCTACGCGGAGGAATACCGGTTCCAGAAGGGACGCCGGCCGATCTCCGTCGCGCTGCCCTTTGAGGCGGAGAGCTTCACTCCCCGCCAGACCCATCACTTTTTCGACGGCCTGCTGCCGGAGGGATTTACCCGCAGGAGCGTCGCGGCGCACCTGCATCTGGACGCGGAGGACTATCTTTCCATCCTGGCGGCCCTGGGCGGAGAATGCCTGGGGGCGATCCGCGTGGTGGAAAAGGAGCACACTCTTGAGCCGGCCCGGTATGAGCGGCTTTCCGTGGAACAGGTCCGGGCCCTGGCGGCGGAGGGGACCAGCAAGACGGCCAACCTGATCGCCGAGTCCCATCTGTCCCTGACCGGAGCCTCCGGCAAGGCCGGCCTGTATCTGGAGCCGAATGAAAACGTCTGGTACCAGCCCTTCGGGGACGCGCCCAGCACCCACATCGTCAAGCAGAGCCACATCCGCCTGGAGGAGATCGTGGTCAACGAACAGCTCTGCCTGATGACCGCCGGCCGGCTGGGGATCCCCGTGCCGGAGAGCTTCATCATCAACCTCGGAAACGCCAAGGAAGAGGACGTGCTCTTCGCCACCAAACGTTACGACAGGGAGGACAGCGGCCCCGAGGGGAAGCTTGTCTCCGGCCTGCCCCGGCCCAACAGACTGCACCAGGAGGACTTTTCCCAGGCCCTGGGCATCTCCGCGGCCAACAAATATGAGAGGGACGGCAAACAGTATCTGGCGGACTGCTTCGAGCTGCTGAGGAACGTGTCAGAAAACCCTATCGCGGACCAGCTGCAGCTCTGGAAGCAGCTGCTGTTCGACTATCTGATCGGCAACACCGACAACCACATTAAGAATATTTCCCTGCTGTATTCCGCGGACATGCACACGGTGCGGCTGGCGCCGGCCTACGACATTCTGAGCACGGCGATCTACCCCAGATCCACCCGGGACATGGCGATCCGGATCGGCGGCGCATACCGCCTGGATGAGATCGACCGCCCTGCCATTCAGCAGGCGGCTGCCGAGGCCGGCCTGGGCCGGGGCATGGCTCTGTCCTGCCTGGACAAGATGATAGAGAAACTGCCGCAGGCTCTGGCTGAATCGGCAGAGGTGCTGCGGCAGGCAGGTTTCTGGTATGCGGAGAGACTGGCGGACCGGATCCTGGAAAACGGCGGGATCAGTTCGTGGTTATCGTGATCTTTGTTATGACGGGCTGCTGATCCTTCGGGATGGTGCCGTTGTTGTCCGTGGGCTGCGCGTCGTTGGCGATGGCGTCCACCACTTCCATGCCGGAGGTCACGTGGCCGAAGGCCGCGTAGGCGCCGTCCAGGGAATCGTTGTCCGCGTGCATGATGAAGAACTGAGAGCTGGCGCTGTCCATGTTGCCGGATTCCCGTGCCATGGAGATGGTGCCCCGGGTGTGCTTGAGGGGATTGTCATAGCCGTTCTGGGAGAACTCGCCGTAGATGGTCTCCTCCGAGCCGCCGGTGCCGTTGCCTTTAGGATCGCCGCCCTGGATCATGAAGCCCTTCATGATGCGGTGGAAGGTCAGGCCGTCATAGAAGCCGCTCTGGGCCAGCTTGACGAAGTTGTCCACCGTAATGGGCGCGGCGTCGTGGTCCAGCTCCACCTCGATGGTGCCGTAATCCTGCACTTCAATGGTGGCCGTGTAACGGGGGCCGCTGTTCCCGCGCAGGGTGAAGAAGAGGATCAGCCCGAGGGCCAGCGCCGCGGCGCAGATCACCGGGATCCATACTTTTTTATTAAAGCCCTGCTGGGCTTTTTTCTTTTTCGCCGCCGCTTTCTTTTTCGCGGCGCTCTTGCTGTTCTGCTTCGGCGTCACTCTTGAGGACATGTCAAAACTCCTTTTGTGATCATACTTGTAATACACAAAAGATACTCCAAACCGGCCGGAAAAGCAAACCGGTTTTGCAAATTTGACAGAATCCCTTCCATGCATTAAAATCCTGCTGGACGATTTTCCCATGAAAGGGGTATTCCCATGACAGAAAAGAGCAAAAGATTGATGATCGCGGCCATTGGGCTGACTGTGCTGTTCGTCCTGCTTACGATCCTGCTGAAGGTGGTGGACGTGCAGCCGGCCGGACCGCAGCAGTCCGAGATCGGCTTTGCGGGACTGAACGTGGCCTTCGCGACGACCATCGGATACAGCAAGACGTTCTATTATGCCGCGGCGATCCTGGGCATCCTCTGCCTCCTGATCGCGGCAGGATTCGCGCTGATGGGCCTGATGCAGCTGATCGCCACAAAGGACCTGCGCCAGGTCAATTACCGCATTCTGGCGGTGGGCGGCCTGTACGTGGCAGTGGTGCTGTGCTATCTGTTCTTCGAACTGGTGGTGATCAATTACCGGCCGGTGGCGATCAATGACAAGCTGGCCCCGTCCTACCCTTCCAGCCATACGCTGCTGGCGCTGACCATCACCATTTCCGCGGCGATGGTCCTGAAGGGCGTGTTAAAGAACCGGCGGCTGGCGGAGATCCTGGGCTGGATCTGCGTGGGCCTGGGCGTTCTGACGGTGCTTTTCCGCCTGCTTTCCGGCGTGCACTGGCTGACGGACATCGTGGGGGGCATGCTGCTCTCCGCGGCGCTGCTCACCTGGTTTGCCTTCGCGCTGGAGCTGCTGCATGAGAAACACAAAAGATACGAGTATTGATGCCGGGACAGAAGAGGAGAAATGACAAACAGCAGTAAAAGTCTTTTAAAGATGGTCTATTCCGCGGTCTGCCTGGCGCTGGCCATGATCCTGCCTTTCTTTCTGGGGCAGGTGCAGATCTTCATGCAGGGCATTTCGCCCATGCACATTCCGGCGCTGCTCTGCGGCCTGGCCTGCGGGCCCTGGTGGGGCCTTCTGGTGGGCTTCATCGCGCCGCTGCTGCGCAGCCTGATCTTTTCCATGCCCCCCATGGCGACGGCCATTCCCATGGCCTTTGAACTGGCGGCCTACGGACTGATCGCCGGTCTGCTGTTCCGAGCTTTGAAAAAGATAGATTTCTGGCCCCGGACCTATGTTTCCATGATCGCGGCCATGGTGATCGGCCGTTTTGTGGGCGGCGCGGCCAAGGCCGTGGTGATGGGGATCAATGGGGACGGATACAGTTTCGGAGCTTTTATTTCCGCATATTTTGTGGGCACTTCCGTGGGCATCGTGCTGCATCTGATCATTGTGCCGCTGATCCTGTTCGCGCTGCATAAAGCGAAGCTGCTGCCGAACGAGTAGGGGGAGGCTGAGACGAGCCTTCCTCGATGCGGAAAAGACAAAGCAACATTTGACAAAAGCCCTTAGCGAAGCAACGGGCAGATAGGCCCTTCCGAGGACCTGTCTGAGCGCAGCGAGTTCCGCAGGAAGGGCCGCGTTCATCTGCACGGAAGCTGAGCTTAGTCGCTTTTGTCCCGTTGCGTGTCTTCCGCAGCGAGCGAAGGCGGGCCAGTATCTGCTTATTCGCTCAGACAGGTTCGAGTGAAGTCCCATCAAAAGTAAAATGCACATTAGAAAACGCGCAGGAGAGATCCTGCGCGCTGTATTTTCATGGGAGAGGACTGATCAGCGTTCCAGGTAAGGCTTCAGCAGCGCGGCCCGCTCTTCGGAGACCTGGAAACAGTATCCGCCGCAGGTAAAGCAGCGGTCGTATAAGGTCAGACCGGTGCGGGTCCCGTCTTTCATGCAGATCTGGATGTCCAGAGGACCGGCTTCGTTTGCGGAAAGGTCCGCGTCCTCCGTGCATTCGCAGGGGGACAGCAGCGCGATGATCTGCCCGATGACCTCCGGATCGGTGATGGACCGGGAAGTGTTGGAGCCCTTGTCGGTAAGCTCCAGTTTTACGCAGTCCTCCGGCAGACTCCAGCTGACGAAGAGCAGCTCGGCGGGATCTCCCTTAAAGAGCAGGAGATCCGAGGATGCGTCTGACGTTTGGGGGGCCTCCGTAGGGCTGACAACGGGCTCCTCTTCCGTAGCCTCCTCGGTGGCATCGACGGGGGGATCTGCTTCGGTCCTGTCTTCCGTACGCGCGTCTTCGGTCTGGTTCTCCGGAGCGGCTTCCTCGGTGTAAGCTGCCGTCTGCGGCAGGGAATCCGGTACGGCGCAGGTCTCCGCCTCGCCTGTTTTCTCATCGTCCTCCGTCCCGGGGATCATCGTCTCGGGAGCAGCGGTCCACTGCCCGGTCTCTTCCGCCTTTGTGGCGCCGGTCTCCGGCAGAGATCCGCCGGAAGGGAGGACGTTTTTCATCCAGAAGACGGCGCCGGTCAGCAGCACCAGCATGGCGGCCGTGGTGATGAGACGCTTGTATAAGGGCTTTTTCGGCGCGCGGCGTTTTCCCGGCGCCGCGTCTTCGATGAAGCGCTCGTCGATATCATTCAGCGCGTCGATGATCCGCTTTTCTTTCATAACACGATCCCTTCTTTTTCCAGCATCGCCTTCAGCTCATTCCTTGAGCGCAGCAGCGACATCTTCACCCTGCTCTGGGTCATCCCGAATTCCTGGGCGATCTCCTTGACGGAACAGAAAGACCAGTACCGCTGCAGGAAGATGCGGCGGCTGTCGACGGAAAGACTGGAGATAAAACGGCTGAGTACATCCTTCAGCACCAGGTCGTCGGCAACGCTTTCCACCGACTGCGCAGAGGGGATGCAGTCTTCCAGCTCCTCCATGGCCAGGGGCAGCTGGCCGCCGCCCCTCTTTTCCGTGCGGTTGAAGTGGTAACGGTTGATGGCCAGGTTCCGGGTGATCTTGCCCAAAAAGGCCGAAAGAACGGCAGGGCGGTGCGGCGGCATCGACTCCCAGGCTTTCAGCCAGGTGTCGTTGACGCACTCGCAGCTGTCCTGTTCGTCGAACAGGATGCGGTAGGCTATGCTGTGGCAGTATCTGCCGTATTTTTCCGCAGACTCGGAGATGGCTGCTTCGGAGCGCTCCCAGTAGAGATCTACGATCTGCCTGTCCTCCATTTGTCGGGCTCCTTTCCGCCTGGAGGCTCGTTTGGAACTTGGCCTTCACTCCTATATACAGGACAGGAGCGGGATCGGTCACAGCCATTATAGCCCATGGGGGCGAAAAAGGGAACTTTTTGGCGGATTGAAAAGACGCCGCCATCCACTTATAATGATGAAGAAAGGTAGGAAAGCCATGAAAAAACTGCTTGTGCAATATCCCAGACTTGAGGAAAACTACAGCCGCCTCGCGCAGCTTTGCCGGGGCAGATACGATATCGTGCCGATCGACAGAAGAATTACGGAGGAGGAGCTCACGGGTCTGCTGCCGGAGGCGGAGATCCTGTTTGGGGACGTGAAGCCCGCCTGGCTGGCGGACGCGCCGGACTTAAAGTGGGTCCAGATCTCCTGGGCGGGGGTGCGGCCCTACATCGGCACGGACCTGCTGGACAAACTGATCCTGACCAACGCGGCGGGAGCCTTCGGCGTCACCATCGCGGAACACGCGGTTGGCATGCTGCTGACTCTGGCCAGGAAATTCCGGCAGTATTACGCCAACATGGCGGAAGGCCTTTGGAAGGACGCAGGCAGCGAGTGGCCCCTGGAGGGAAGGCGCGCGCTGATCTTAGGCGCGGGGGATATCGGGAAGGCCATCGCAAAAAGGCTCCGGGGCTTTGACATGGAGACCGTAGGCTTCGGAAAGAATCCCCGGAAGGATCCGGCGCCCTTTGACCGGTTTATCACTTTGGACGCCCTGGAGGAAGAGCTTGCCGGGGCGGACGCGGTCTTCGGAGCGCTGCCGGAGACGCCGGAGACGCTGCATCTGCTGAACGCGGTGCGCCTGGCAATGATGAAGGATGACGCCATCATCGTCAACTGCGGACGGGGCAGCCTGATCGATCCGGAGGCGCTGGTGTCGGAATTGAACAAAGGCCGCTTTTTCGGCGTGGGGCTGGACGTGACGGAGCCGGAGCCTCTGCCGGCGGATCATCCCCTGTGGAAATTCGGCCGGGTGCTGATCACTCCCCACGTGGCGGGCATCGGCTTCGGCCATCTGCCGAAGACCACGGACCGGATCTGGGAGATCGCCTTGGACAACCTGGAGCGGTATATCGCGGGGGAGTCCTTAAAGAACGTGATCACCAACGAGAAGGGGTATTGACCCGGGGCTGCCGGATAAGACTCTAAAATATTTTGGAAAATTTTGATCTGCCTGTAACGAAAGGGCAGGAATCTGCATTAATGGAATAGAACGGACAAGAGAGGAGGTGAGAAGATGCAGTCCATGGAAGAGATCTATCAGCAGCACGCCCAGACCGTGTACCGCTATTTGCTGACGCATACGCGGGACGCGGACCTGGCGGAAGAGCTGACCCAGGAGACTTTCTATCAGGCGATCCGCTCAAGCGACCGCTTTGACGAAAGCTGCAAGGTCTCGACCTGGCTGTGCGCCATCGCGAAGCGCGTGCTTCTCACCTACCGCAGAAAACACCCCGCGCAGGAGGAGCTGGAGGAACAGACCATGTCTGTGCCCTCCGCCGAAAGCGAAGCCGTGGAGGCGGTGAGCCGGATGGAGCTGATCCGGCTGGTGCACGACCTGCCGGAACCGGCCAGGGAAGTGGTGTATCTGCGGGCCTTCGGAGGTCTGTCATTTGCGGAGATCGGCGAGGTACAGGGCAAAACGGAAAACTGGGCCCGGGTGACCTTCTACCGCGCCAAGGAAAAGCTGAAGAAGGGGAGTACCTGACGGAAACGCGGGGCATGAAGCCGGATTCAGCAAAGACCATCCAAGTGGAAAGGAGATCAAAAATGAACAAACTGCCTTGTGAAGTGATAAAGGACTTGCTTCCTTCCTATATCGACAAACTGACCAGCGGGACCACCAGCGAGCTGATCAAAGAACACCTGAAGAACTGCGAAAGCTGCCGGGCGGCCTACAACTCCATGTGCGTCCCGGAGGCCGGGATGGACTGGGAAGAGCAGGAAAAGAAGGAGATCGACTATCTTAAAAAGAATAAGAAGCGCAACCGCAAGATCGTCGCCTGGAGCATCGTAGGCGCCCTGGTACTGGCTGTCAGCGTGCTGGCAGTGAGGGTATTCATGATCGGGGACGGGAACTTCACCAACTGGTATCCCATGGATCTGATCATCGAAGGCAACATGATGACCTTCAACGCGGTCCCCATGGACAGCGCCTCCGCCATCACGAAGCTGACCTATGAAGAAGAGGACGGCGTGGTCACCGTCAAGGCCCGGGCCGTGCTGGTGGGGCTCTATAAAGGCAGCAGGCAGGGCGAATACATCGCGAAGGAGCCGATCCGCGAAGTCCGCATCGGCAATCGGACCATCTGGGCGGACGGCGCCACGGTCTCGCCTCTGGCTTCGGACCTGTTCGCGGCGCGCCACGACTATATCGGCGACATGCCTGCCAACTCCAGACTGGCTGACGCCATGAGTCTGGGCGCTTTCCTGGGACCGTATACGAACGAACTGGAGACTGCGAAAGAGCCCTACGGCTGGAAGATCGACCTGGCGATGGCCATCCCCGAGACTTCGCTGGCGCAGAAGGAACAGGACATGGAGGCCTTCGGTCTGGTGATGATCGCGCTGACCGGGAATCTGGACCATGTGACCTTCACCTACAGGACCGCGGCCGGGGAGCAGCGCTCCCTGCAGGTCACGCAGGAGGACGCGGACGCCCTGTTCGGAGAGGACGTCAAGATCTGCGGAAGCGACATCCGCGCCCTGGACCGCTTTCTGGAAAAGGTCGGGATGAACAGGGACTTCGCGATGATGGAGCCTGTGGACGGCGAGGCCCAGGACGACGTCTGGGTCAAGATCGTCAACATGAGTGAGTCGGATCTGAAGGGGATCGGCGTTTCCTGCTATAAAGACGGCCAGAAGATGTCGGACGGATACGGAATGAATGCCGATGAGAGCCCCATCGGCTTCGGGAAGGATTTCTGGGTCAGTGCGGGAAAAATGGATTTCGGCGGATCGTGGGATGAGAACGCCACGTTGGAGCTGGCCTTCACGCTCCATACAGCGGACGGAAAGGAATACGAGCTGCCCGACAGGATCCGGATCCCGGCCCTGCCCGGAACGGCCAGGACCTACCGCCTGGTAGGCAGCCCGGCGGAAGGATTCCAGCTGGTGCAGTAAAGGGTATAGAACACACAGGGACGGTCCTTTTGTGTTCGCGCGCTAACACAAAAGGACCGTCCCTGTGTGTTCCCCCTGTGTGTTCTCCCTGTATTCTCCCGTTCGGCAGAGAGCATTTGTCAAACCTCCTGCCATCTATTATAATAAGGCCATGAATAAGCGGCTCAGCATCGGCATATTCGCCCACGTGGACGCGGGCAAGACCACTCTGGCGGAGAACATCCTCTACCGGATGGGTGTGCTGCGCCGCATGGGCCGCGTGGACCACGGGGACACCTATTTCGACAACAACCGGATCGAGATGGAGCGGGGCATCACCATCTTTTCGGTGAGTGCCTCCTTCACGCTGGGGGACCTGGAGGTGACCCTGCTGGACACGCCGGGCCACGTGGACTTTTCGGCGGAGGCCGAGCGGGTGCTGCCGGTGCTGGACGCGGTGATCCTGGTGATCAGCGGCTCGGACGGCGTCCAGAGCCACACCCGCACCCTGTGGCAGCTGTTCATGAAATACAGTGTGCCGGTGTTCGTCTTCGTCAACAAGATGGACATGCCCGGCACGGACCGCGGCCTGGTGATGAAGAAGCTCAAAAAGGAGTTCGGCGACCGGGTGGCGGACGTGCAGGCGGAGGACTTTTACGAGGAGGCCTCCCTCTGCGACGAGCGCATTCTGGAGGACTATCTGGAGACGGGCACGATCCCGGACGAGATCATCACTTGGCTCATCGCCCGGCGCCGCCTGTTCCCGGTGCTGTTCGGCTCGGCCTTAAAGGACCGGGGCGTGGAGGAGCTGCTGCAGTTTCTGGCCCGCTTCGCGCCGGTGCCGGAGTACCCGGAGGAGTTCGCTGCCAGGGTGTACAAGATCACAAGAGACAAGGACGGCAACCGCCTGACCCATCTGAAGGTGACCGGCGGCAGTCTGAAGGCCAAGGAACTGATCGCCACGGGCCCCGACCGGGGTTTTACGGAAAAGATCGACCAGATCCGGGTCTATTCCGGCAGCAGCTACACCACCGTGACCCAGGTGCCGGCGGGCACCGTCTGCGCCGTGACGGGACCGGAGCACACCTACGCCGGCGAGGGCCTGGGGGCGGAGGACACCTCCGTGACGCCCCAGCTGGTGCCGGTGCTCAAATATCAGCTGCGGACGGCGCCGGGCATCGACCCCCATGTGATGTACAGGAACCTGCTGGAGCTTTCGGAGGAGGAGCCGGAGCTCTCCGTCAGCTGGAACGAGGCTTTAAAAAGCATCGAATGCAAGGTGATGGGGGAGATCCAGCTGGAGGTCTTAAAGACCGTCATCGAAGAGCGCTTCGGCACCCCGGTGGATTTCGGCAAGGGCAGCGTGGTGTACCGGGAGACCATCGAAAATACGGTGGAAGGCGTGGGCCACTACGAACCCCTGCGCCACTACGCGGAGGTGCATCTGCTGATGGAGCCTCTGCCCCGGGGCGAGGGGATCATCATCGACACCGCCTGCCGCACCGAAGTGCTGGACAAGAACTGGCAGCGGCTGGTGGTGACCCATCTTCTGGAAAAAGAGCACAAAGGCGTGCTGACCGGCGCGCCGATCACGGATATGAAGATCACCCTGGTGGGCGGCCGCGCCCACGAAAAACATACGGAAGGCGGTGACTTCCGCGAATCCACCTACCGGGCGGTGCGCCAGGGCCTGATGCAGGCGAAGAGCCTGCTGCTGGAGCCCTACTATGCCTTTGAACTGAGCCTTCCCACGGAAAAACTGGGGCGGGCCATGAGCGACATCGGCCTGATGAGCGGCAGCATCGAGAACACGGAGACCCTGGAGGGGCAGACGGTGCTGACCGGCCGGGCGCCGGTGTCCGCCATCGGCCACTACGCCACGGAAGTGGCGGCTTATACGGCGGGTGAAGGCCGCATTTCTTTCCGGCCCGCGGGCTACGGCACCTGCCACAACGCGGAGGAAGTGATCGCGGAGAGCGGCTATGATCCGGACGGGGATCTGGCCAACCCTTCCTATTCCGTCTTCTGCGCTCACGGCGCGGGCTTCCCGGTGGAGTGGAACCGGGTGAAGGACTACATGCACGTGGATACCGGCGTGTTAAAGCACCGGCCCATGCGGCTGGCCAACACGGCGGCCCTGGCTCCGTCACGCAAAGCCGCGCCTTCTGGAGCGGCCCTGGACAAGGAACTGGAGGAGATCTTCCGCCGCACCTACGGGGAGGAAAAGAAGCGCAAGCCCGGCGCTGTGGGAGAGATCTTCCGCAAGCCGGACAAGCCCTACGTCTATAAACCGAATAAAAAAGCCGACAAGCGCACCGAGTACCTGCTGGTGGACGGCTACAACATCATCTTCGCCTGGGACGAATTAAAGGAACTGGCCCAGGCCAGCATCGACGGCGCCAGGGACATGCTCACGGGCATCCTGTCCAACTACCGGGGCGTCACGGAGCAGGAGATCATCCTGGTCTTCGACGCCTACCGCCTGGCGGGCCACCGGGAGGAAGTGCTGCGGCAGGGAGGCATCGACATTGTCTACACCAGAGAGGCGGAGACGGCGGATCAGTACATCGAAAAGACCGCCCACGAGCTCAGCAAAAAAGGCAAGGTCACCGTGGCCACCTCCGACGCCATCGAGCAGGTGATCATCTTCGGCAGCGGCGCCGTCCGCATGTCCGCGGCGGAACTGCGGGAGGTGGTGGGCCGCGCCGGGAACCAGATCCGGGAGGCCTGCGAAAAACTGCAGAAGGGAAAGAACATGCCCTTTGAAAAGATTGTGGAACTGCTGAGAGAGTGAAGGGATCCTTCGGGGCGGTGCCCCTCAGGATGACATGGAAGCCTTGTCATCCTGAGCGAAGCGAAGCGGAGTCGAAGGATCTGAAAGAGTGAAGGGATCCTTCGGGGCGGTGCCCCTCAGGATGACAGACGGTCTGGGTGAAGTGCAGCCCCTCAGGATGACAGTACGCAGGTTTGACTTGCAACCGGGCCTGTTCTGCGGTAGAAATGAAGAAGCGGCTTTTGGGAGAGTGGATTTGAAAAAATATCTGGACCGTTTCAAATATATCTGGGTCTTTGCGGGCTATTATCTGGCGATGGCGATGATCATCGTCCTCATTTCCAAATATCTGAAGGACAAGGGACTGACCGCCGAGCAGATCGGCGTGGTGGTCTCTGCCGCCACGGTCTTTTCCATGATCCTGCAGCCCGTCGTGGGAGCCGCCCAGGAGATGATAAGCAGCAAAGTGGCCACGGCCCTCACCCTGGGGATCTCCGGCGTGACGGGCTTCGTGTTCGCCTTCATGGACGCCTACATCATGATGGTGCTGCTGTACGGCTTTACCATGGGCCTGTTCTATTCCGTGGAGCCCTACCTGGACCGGCTGGCTGTGGAAGCGCCTCATCCCTACCGGGCCCTGAGGGGCGGCGGGACCATCGGCTTTGCCATCGGCGCCCAGATCTGCGGTTTGGTCTACGAACACATCTCCCCCATGATGCTCTACTGGCTCTACATCATCTTTACGGCCTCGGCCATCGTGTGCATGCTCTGCTCCAAGGGCGTGGGCGAGGGCCTGAAGCGGGAAAAGAAGAAGTACGGCAAAGAAGTTTTCGGCAACGGCATGCTGTGGAAATACATGCTGGTGCTGGCCCTGTTCTACGTCAACTGCAATCTGAACATCACGTTTTTACCCATATTCTACACCTCCAGCGGCGTGTCCGAATCCACCTACGGCCTGATCCTGCTGCTGGCCACCTTAATGGAACTGCCGGTCCTCTGGTCCGCCAAGCGTTTCATCAACCGCATGAGCAACGCTACCCTGATCACACTGGTGTTTTTGATGCAGATCCTGCAGTTCGGCACCTACGTGCTGGTGCCGGTCACGGCCGTCCGGGCAGTGGCTTCCGTGCTGCTGCGCTCCTCTACCACCATGATCATGGTGATGGCCAACCTGAAGGTCATCGGCAGCATCGTGAAGCCGGAGTACGTGCTTTCGGCGCTGACGCTCTGCTATGCCGTCCCCAAGAATCTGGTCACCGTGGTGATGCAGGTGGTGGGCGGACGGATCATCGACACCTTCTCCTATGAGGGCATGTACCTGATGCTGATCGGCATCGCCGTTACGGGCGGGATCATCGCCCGGCTGTTTAAGATCCCTACGGCCTCCGGGACGGAGACCCTGTTCGACTGAGTTTTAGAGGGCTTCTATTTTGGCATTTGACAGAAATCACAGGACTGCCAGCGGCGCGGTGATCCTCACGGAAGGCACCGTCTGGAAGCGCATGCTGGCATTTGCCTTTCCCATCTTTTTAGGGCAGCTGTTCCAGCAGCTCTATCATACCGCGGACACGATGATCGTGGGCCGCTCCCTGGGCAAGACGGCCCTGGCGGCGGTGGGCTCCACCGGCAGCCTGACATTCCTGATCGTAGGCTTTTTCATGGGCATGGGCGTGGGCGCCGGCGTGGTGACTTCCCGCTATTTCGGTGCGAAGGACGTGGAGAACCTGCAAAAGTCCATCCACACCACCGTGGCTTTGGGCCTGGCTGCCAGCGTGATGCTGACGGCGGTGGGCGTGATCTTCGCGCCGGTGTTCCTGCGCTGGATGCAGCAGCCGGACGACACCATCCGGCTGGCCACGGCCTATCTGCGGGTGATCTTTGCCGGCGGCACCTTCATGGTCATGTACAACATCTTTTCCGGCATCCTGCAGGCGGTGGGGGATTCCAGACACCCGCTCTATTACCTGATCACATCGTCTGTCATTAATGTCGTGCTGGACTACCTGTTCGTGGCGGTGATGGGCGGCGGCGTGGAGATGGCGGCCCTGGCCACCATCATGTCCCAGTTCATCAGCGCCTCCCTAAGCTGCTTCCGCCTGATGAAAAAGAGTCCGCCGGAGTACACCCTTTCCATTAAAAAACTGCGGGTGGATGTGCCCACGCTGCGGCTGATCCTGAAGATGGGCGTGCCCACCGGCATCCAGAATTCCATCAATTCCCTGGCCAACGTGATCGTCCAGAGCAACATCAACGTGTTTGGCAGTACGGTGATGGCGGGCTGCTCCGCCTTTGCCAGCCTGGAAGGTTTTGCCTTCCTGCCTATCGGCAGCATTTCCGTGACCCTGGCCACCTTCGTGAGCCAGAACATCGGTGCCAAAAACTATGACCGGGTGAAAGAAGGCGCCCGCCTGGGCGTCATCGCGGGACCGGTGCTCTCCGAGGCCATCGGCCTGACCATGGCGTTTTTCATGCCTGCGCTGATCGCCCTGTTCGACTCCGATCCGGGGGTGATCGCCGCCGGCGTGGCCCGGGGCAGGATCTGCGCGCCGCTGTTTTTGTTCTGCGCCTACACCCACTGCGTCAGCGGCGTACTGCGGGGGGCCGGAAAGTCCGCCTTCCCCATGTACGTGATCCTGGGCTGCTGGTGCGCGCTGCGGGTGGCCTACATCGTGGTGATCGTGCAGTTCGTCAACGACGTGACCGCGGTGCACTGGGCCTTCCCGCTGACCTGGTTCATCAGCGCCGTGATCATGCTGTGGCTGTACCTTAAGACCGACTGGATGCACGGCTATCCGAAGAAAACGACTGCATGACTCATATGTCATCCTGAGCGGAGCGCAGCGGAGTCGAAGGATCTTATTCATAGAAAGGACTATCATAAAACGTAATGAACGATTATTATGTATATATACTGACGAATCATAACGACAAAGTCATGTACATCGGTGTGACGAATGAT
>JAGAEH010000014.1 GCA_017613225.1 Lachnospiraceae bacterium | reverse complement strand
TGAGGTGGGCAGCTGCTCCAACCTGGGTGACGCCCAGGCCAGACGCCTGAAGATCCGCGTGCAGGCCGAGGACGGCAGCAAGTATCTGGCTCATACTCTGAACAATACCGTGGTGGCGCCGCCCCGCATGCTGATCGCTTTCCTGGAGAACAATCTCCGGGCTGACGGCAGCGTGGCCATCCCCAAGGCGCTGCAGCCCTACATGGGCGGCCAGACCGAGCTGAGGAAATAAAGAAGGCGGCATGGGCCGGCTTTTATTGCGGCCCCGCATAGCTTCAAAATAATCGGTTTCGGGGGGTGTAACAAACGGTTACTTGCCGGCCCCCGGATCACGTGCTACAATCCCCTGGTAGATAGTCTTCACATTCTGCCAGGGGATTTTCCTGTTCTATCGACATTTCTAACATCAAATCAGGAAAAAGGCACATGAAACGAAGAAATCCGAATCTAACGATGTATCACGAGGAATACGAGGCGGTTCGGGAGCAGCTCTACGCCTATCAGCAGTCAGGTGTTGCGCTGACACTGGCCGGGCGGCCCTCGAGCCCCGGGTATCTGGCCTATGTCAGCGTCGTGCGGGAACGCGGACGCTACATGACCGACTTCATTCCGGACGAGGAAGGAAAGCTTTGCGAAATTCGCTTCGACAAGGTCGAATGATCAAATAACTGTCGCGAGGATCCTTCTGTCAGCACAAAGCCCTTCCGGGCCGGAACAGCATTTGAAAACCGGGACGGCCTATGCTATAATTGCAAGCACTTATAGGAGGCAGTTTCAATGAATGTGAAGCGGAGCAGGAAAATCCCCGTCATGATCGTATTGCTGGCCATCGCCGTGGTGGTCTGCGTCAGCATCTTTACGAAAAAAGACCCGGAACTGGAGCCTGTCGACGACATGGCAGACTTAACGGAGGTCTACGCTTCCGAGGAGGGCATGGCGCCCATCATCGCGAACGGGCTGCCCTCAAGCGTAAAGGCCATCGTCCATGAACGTCATGTATATCTGAAACTGGGTACGGTGCTGGAGGACATCAACGACGGCTTTTTCTGGGACGACACGGAAAAATGCCTGAGTTACGCCACGGCTTCCAAGGTGATCCACGTCAAGGAGTACGACACCTTTGACGGCGCGCCGGTCTTTTACGACAATTCCAAGACCGACGCGAAAAAGAGCGAGGATCCGTCATCCAGGATCTGCGTGCAGCTGAACTACGTGGCGCAGTTTGCCAACATGAAAGTGAACATCTACTCCGATCCCGGACGCGTTTTCCTGCGCTCTAAATTCGGGGATCTGCAGTACGCGAAGATCAAAAAGGGCACCGCGCTGCGGGTGGGCCCCGGAGAGAACGAAAAGATCCTCGTCAATGTGGAAGAGGAACAGGACGCCTGGCTGATCAGCGCGGAAAACGGCTGGAACAAAGTGTTCTTAGAGAGCGCCGGCCACGTAGGCTACGTCAGGGATGAGGATATCTCCAAGATCGAAACGGTGGCCGAGGAGGAGCCATACACGGAGGAACCCTATAAGAGGAAGACCCTGGGCAAGAAAAAGGTCGTGATCGCCTGGCACCAGGTCTTTGGCGAGACCGGCATCGATGACATCGAACAGCTCCTGGAAGGGACGGACAGCCTGAACGTGGTAGCGCCCACCTGGTTTTCCGTGAGCTCGTCCATGGGGGACATCGAGTCCCGGGCAGACAGCGACTACGTCCGGATCGTCCATGAGCACGGCCTGCAGGTCTGGGGCCTGGTGGAAAATTTCAATGCCTCCACAAAGCTGGATTACGGCCAGCTGTTCGGCAGGACGTCGATCCGCACGAAACTGGTGAACAACATTGTGAACGAGGCCGTCCGCTTCGGGCTGGACGGCGTCAACCTGGACTTTGAAGGCCTGCCTTCCGACGCGGGGGACGGCTATCTGCAGTTTATCAAGGAACTGGCCATCTCCTGCCATGAAAACGACCTGTTCTTCTCCATCGACAACTATGTGCCTTCGGCCTGGACCCAGCATTATCACCGGGCGGAGCAGGCGAAGATCGTCGATTACTTCGTGCTGATGGCCTATGACGAGCACTACGCCGGATCCGACGCTGGCAGCACGGCCTCTCTGCCCTTCATCAAAAAGGGCATTGAGGACACCATCGCCGCGGGCGTTCCGGCAAAGATGATCCTGGTGGGCATGCCTTTCTACTCACGCATCTGGCGCGGCGAGGACGCGGCGGTCTCCTCCGAGACCATGAACATGGCCGCAATGCACGACGCGAAAAAACAGTACAGGGATTTCATGGTCTGGGACGAGGAGAGCGGTCAGAACTACATTGAGATCGAGATCGAAGGCGTTTTGAACCGGATCTGGGTGGAGGACGTCTCCTCCATCGAGGCAAAACTGGATCTGATCTTTGACCACAGGGTGGCGGGCATCGCCTGCTGGAAGCTGGGAATGGAGATTCCGGAGGCCTGGGAAGCCATCACCGCGATGATAGAAGAGCAGTAGACGCGGCTTTGAAAAACGGGGGCCCAAAAAGGGCCGGAGTTGAAACCGTAAAAGGACGGAAATGAAAAGGACCGGGGCGGAATGCTCCGGTCCTTTTGCACGGCGGATCTTTCCGGCAGTCCGGCCGGCTGTTCCCTACATCGCGGCGGTGATGGCCTCCAGCAGCTCCGGAAAATCCTCGAAGGCCGGCAGATCCGAATTGGCCTGACGGACGGCAGGTGAGGTGCGGAACAGAAAACCGGCTTTCGACGCCCGCAGCATGGCGATGTCGTTGAAGCTGTCGCCGGCGGCCAGGGTATCGTAGCCGATGGCCTGCAGCGCCCGGACGGTGGTCAGCTTGCTGTTCTCGATCCGCATGCGATGGGCCAGGATGGTTCCGTTTTCGTCCACTTTAAGGGAATTGCAGAGCAGCAGCGGCTGCCCCAGCTTTTCCATCAGCGGGGCGGCGAATTCTTCAAAGGTATCGCTTAAGATCACCGTGGGCACGCGCCGGCGCAGTTCATCCAGAAACTCCTTCGCACCGGGCAGCGGATCTACGGTGGAGATCACTTTCTGGATCTCTTTCAGGCCCAGGCCCCGCTCCTTCAGCAATCCGATGCGCCAGCGCATCAGTTTGTCGTAATCCGGTTCCTCCCTGGTGGTGCGGCGAAGCTCCGGTATGCCGGAAGCCTCCGAAAAAGCGATCCAGATCTCCGGGGTCAAGACCCCTTCCATGTCCAGACAGACGATATTCATGGGCGCCTCCCTGCTTTATTCTTTCCCGGCGATGGCCGCCAGCACATAGTCGTACAGAGCATCTTTATCCACCACGTCCGTAAAGCGGACGGGCTTGTCCTTCAGGCCGGCAAGCCCCGCAGGGACCGGCACGCCGCTGATGCCGTGCAGCACGTCCATCATGGCAAAAGGATCTTCCGGGAGTTCCGCGCCCAGGGCGGAGAGCACCGCCTGAGGGAATTTATAGGGCGACGCGGTGGACAGGACCACGTTGGGGACGCCTTCCGGCAGCGCGCCTGTCTGCTGATCGGCCACGGTCCAGGCCACGGCCGTGTGGGGATCCATCAGGTAGCGATGCTCCCGGAACACTCCGGCGATGGTTTCGGCAGCGGCCGCGTCGTCAGCGAAGCCGGCGGCAAGGACCTCCGGAATGCAGTCCACCATCTGCGGAGGGATACGGTAGACGCCGTTCTTTGCCAGGCAGCGCATCAGGATCTGCACGGCGGTCTCGTCCTCCCGGCACCACAGATAGAGCAGGCGCTCCAGATTGCT
>JAGAEH010000144.1 GCA_017613225.1 Lachnospiraceae bacterium | reverse complement strand
ATCCGCGAGACCTCCGTTGGCAAGATCCTCTGCATCCCCACCGCCTTCTACGCCTACAACGGCGCGGCGCTGGATAAAAAGACCCCGCTACTCCGCTCCATGGAAGCCCTAAACCGCGAAGGCCTGCGGCTGCTGCGGCTTCTGGGCAACACCACTTCCAAGCGCGTGATCCCCATGGTCGGCGCGGAACAGGAATACTTCATCATCGACCGTCAAAAATATCTGCGCCGCAAGGACCTGGTCTACACCGGCCGCACCCTGTTCGGCACCATGCCGGCCAAGGGCCAGGAGATGGACGATCACTACTTCGGCGCCATCAGCGACCGCGTCGGCGCCGTCATGAAGGAAGTGGACGAGGAACTGTGGACCCTGGGCGTTCCCGCCAAGACGCAGCATAAGGAAGTCGCCCCCGGCCAGCACGAACTGGCTTCCATCTTCACCACCGTCAACATCGCGGCGGACCAGAACCAGCTGGTGATGGAGACCTTAAAGCGCATCGCCACCAAGCACGACCTGGCCGTGCTGCTGCACGAAAAGCCCTTCGCGGGCATCAACGGCAGCGGCAAGCACAACAACTGGTCCATCATGACCGACGACGGCATCTCCCTGCTGGATCCGGGCAAAACGCCCCATGACAACACGCAGTTCCTGCTGATCCTCACCGCCATCCTGAAGGCGGTGGACGACTACGCCGGCCTGCTGCGGCTTTCCGCCACCGTCAACGGCAACGACTTCCGCCTGGGAGCCAAAGAAGCGCCGCCGGCCATCATCTCCGTCTTTTTGGGCGAGCAGCTGCAGGACGTGATCGACCAGATCGTCAGCGAAGGCCTGGCCACCCACAGCATCGCCCGCACCAGTTTCGACACGGGCGTGGCATTCCTTCCCAACTTTTCCAAGGACACTACGGACCGCAACCGCACTTCGCCCTTCGCCTTCATCGGCAACCGCTTCGAGTTCCGCATGGTGGGCTCCTCCGACTCCATCGCCTGCGCCAACACGGTGCTGAACACCATCACCGCCGACGCTTTTGCGGAGATCTGCAGCGAGCTGGAAAAGGTCGATGACATCATCACCGCCGCCCACGAGTTGATCCAGAAATATGCAAAGGAGCATCAGCGCATCATCTTCGGCGGCAACGGCTATTCCAAGGAGTGGGAAGAAGAAGCTGCCCGCCGGGGCCTGCCCAACCTGCCCTTCTCCGTGGACGCCATCCCCGTACTGTACGACAAAAAGGTCATCGACCTCTTCGAGCGCAACCACGTGCTGAACGAGCCCGAGATCGTGGCCCGCGCCGAGATCCGCTACGAGATGCTGAACAAGCAGATCCATACGGAAGCCCTGGCCACCCAGAACATCGCCCACAAGCAGATCATCCCCGCGGTGATCCGCTTCGAAAAGAACCTGGCGGACAACATCAACGCCATCCACGCCGCCGTCCCCGGCTGCTCCACTACCACGTCGGAGGACATCCTCACCCACGTCTCCGCCTATCTGGACCAGGTGACCGAAGCCTCTCACGCCCTGACCGCGGCTCTGGCCGAAGCCGAGCAGATCGAGGACCTGCACACCGCTGCCCGGGTCTACACGGACAAGGTCCGGCCCGCCATGGAGACCATGCGCGCCCCCATCGACGCCCTGGAAAAGATCGTGGACAAGACCCTGTGGCCCTTCCCCAGTTACGGCGACATGCTGTTCGAAGTGTGACGCGGCTGCGGAAACCGGTCTCCTTGCTGCAAAGTCCCCCGGAACGGTCCCATCGCGTCCTACTGGACAAAAAGCTTTTCCCTGCATGGTCACGTCCGCGTCCTTTCGGGCAAAGCGAAAGCATTTTTCAAACAAAAAAGACTCCCTCCGCCGACTCTCGGCTGGAAGGAGTCTTTCTCTTCATACAGAGCGCGGGCCGGTCCGGCGCGCTGCCTCATGTCTCACGGTTTCACATTCTCCGCAGTGATCCCCTCGGAAGAAAACGCGTAATAGGTGAGCTTTTTCCCGTTGTCCTTGAAGGTCACCAGCACGTGAGTCTTCACGTCGCTGCTGTAATCCTTGTCGGAATACCAGGAATAGTAGGCATAGCCCTCGTATTTGATGCCGGCCATTTTGATCCCGTCCTCGCCAAAGACCTTGGCCACCTCTCCGTAGGTGGACTTGGTCGTGATGGTCTCGTCCGTCAGCGACTTGAACGCCGCCGCGAACTGTTCGTGGGGGATCAACGCGTAATCCGCCGGCAGATCCGCCGTTTTGATGGCATAGTCCGTGCCTTCGTAGGAATACTTTTTCCCTTTATAACTCTTCGCCGCCTTCGTCGCGGCCTCCGTCGTCTCCGCGGCGGAGGTGGTCTCTTCCGCCGGTTCCCTGCTGCCGCAGGCCGCCAGGCAAAGCATCAATAATGATATCAGACAGATGAAAAGCTTTCGTTTCGATTTCTTTTCCATGATCATCCTCTCCTGTTTGTTCGGGAGTACTATGATCGTATCTTATCGCTTTTGCCGCATGGCTGTCAATCTTCGTCATACAGCCTTGTCGGCTAAAACGCTCTGTTTTATTGTCTGCAGCCGACACTGCCGCGCATTTTCAGCTTGGATCTGCAGCCGCAGATGCCCTTTGTCGGCTGCCAACTTCAGAATTCGTTATTTTAGCCGACGATCCGGCCCGTTTTTTCTTCCCAGGGTGTCCCTGAGTCTGCTATTCGTCGGCTATTTTCGGAGTTTTCATGGATCGCAGCCGACAACCCGGTCTGTCCGCACCTTTGGAACAGTTCCGATTCTGCTGTTGGTCGGCTATTTTAGAGGTTTTCGCCGCAGATAGCCGACAGCCCCGGCTTTGCGCGGTTTTCCCAACACGATTTCTCCTAATAAGCCTCTTTGGGGGATCACTGCGGATGTCTTCGGACAACGGACATAAAGAAACCCCGGCCGTCAGGCCGGGGCTCTTTCAATTAAGAAAGGAGAGGGGCTATTTCTATGGTTCGGATTATACAACCCGTTTGTGTTCAAATTATGGAATGCAATTAAAGAAACAATTAAATTTCTTACGAAAAACTGACTGTGTTTTAACGGTATTCGAATGCGGCCGCTCCCCTGCCGTACAGCTGGCGGCTGCAGCGGATTCCGCATTCGGCCCTGCCCCCCGCCGTACAGCTGCGGCTGCGGCGGAGTCCGCATCCGGCCCTGCCCCCTGGATACGCACGGCCCCGTCAAAGATCGACGGGGCCAAAAAATAAAGGGAGGGAGCCTTGCGGCTCAAATTATGAAAAAATGTTTTCTGGCTACTACTTTATAAGGGAAAATTAAACAAAGCGTGATTGCGGTGTAAATTGTTTTTAAATTAACTATGAACAAAATATGAACAGCTTTGCCTCGCTTTTTTCTTGACCAGAGCGTGATTTATGATATTCTTAGACAGGAAATACTGTATGTGAGCACCAGGCTTTCGCCTATAACAAGATATAGTTGTGACCCGCAAAACTGCGCTTCTACGCAGGTCCTCCCGTTCCTGACGAAGCCGATCTATCAAGGGTACAAAGGAAACACGGCGACGGTCTGGCGCGTTTTTACGTTCCTTCCGCCGGATCATCCTTCCAAAAGCAGAAAGATCTTCATATAGACTCGGAAAAGGCGGATCATACGCGAAACATATCAGCAGTAAAGGAGACTTTCATGAATCAGAATCCCATCATCACCATCACCATGGCCGGCGGCGGCGTGATCAAAGCCGAACTCTATCCCGAACTGGCCCCGAACACCGTCAATAACTTTCTCTCCCTCGTAAACAAGGGGTTTTACAACGGCCTGATCTTCCACCGCGTGATCAAGAACTTCATGATCCAGGGCGGCTGCCCCCGCGGCACCGGCACCGGCGGCCCCGGCTATACCATCAAGGGCGAGTTTGCCTCCAACGGCTTCCCCAACAGCCTGAAGCACGACCGCGGCGTCCTGTCCATGGCCCGCGCCCAGCATCCGGACAGCGCCGGCTCTCAGTTCTTCATCATGCACATGCCCGCGCCGCATCTGGACGGCGAATACGCCGCCTTCGGCAAAGTGATCGAAGGCATGGACGTGGTGGACGTCATCGCCGGTGTCCGCACGGACTGGGGCGACCGTCCGCGCACCCCTGTGGTGATCGAGTCCATCACCGCCGAGACCTTCGGCGTGGACTATCCCGAACCGGAAAAGGCCGGCCGTTAATACGCGATGCCGGGCCTGGGTACCATCATCAACGCAGCCGCGATCATCGTCTCCGGGCTGCTGGGCCTGCTTTTCGGACGTTTTCTGACCGACCGCATCCAGGACATCCTGGTCAAGGCCTGCGGCCTTGGCTGTCTGGTCATCGGCTTTTCCGGCGCGCTTAAGGCGCTCTGGACCGTCAGCAGCGAATCCACCTGGCGCTCCGGCACGCTGATGATGATCGTCGCCCTGTGCCTGGGCGGCCTGATCGGAGAGCTCTTAGGCATTGAGCGTGGTCTGGAGCGCTTCGGCACCTGGCTGCGGGACAAGACCGGCTCCTCCGGTGATTCCCGCTTTCTGGACGGCTTCATCACCGCTTCCCTGATCCTCCCGGTAGGAGCCATGGCCGTGATCGGTCCCATGAACGACGCGCTGTACGGCGACTATACCATCCTGATCGCCAAGTCCATCATGGACGCCTCCATCGTCTTCGCCCTGGCGGCGACCTACGGCAAAGGCACCATCTTTTCGGTGCTTCCCGTGGTGGCGGTGCAGGGACTGTTCACCGCGCTGGCCTTCTGCATCGCCCCGATCATGACCACCGCCGCCCTGAACGATCTCTCCATCGTGGGCTCCACGCTGATCGTGGGCATCGGCCTGAACCTGATCTTCGAAAAGACCTTCCACCTGGCCAACTACCTGCCAGCCCTGGTGATCGCCGTGCTTTGGGGGCTGTTCATCTGAAACCGCGCCCCTTCATATATAAAAAGGCTCCGATCCTGCCCTCATGCAGCAGTTCGGAGCCTTTCTGTTCTAAAACAACCCTGTCAAAGCTTCACTTCAAATACACTTCCGCCGGCCCGACAGACAATTTTGACCTTCTGCCTGCCGTGTGATCCTTCTACTTCTTAAACAGCGTTCCGACGATGCCTCTTCCGATGGCCGCGCCCAGGTTTCCGCCGACCTTCTTGCCGATGGAACCAAAGGCCGAACCCGCCTTCTTGCCGGCTTCCCGGCCCAGGGTCCCGAACACGGAGTTGCCCACCTGCTTGATGGCATTGTCCTTGGCCCGCTGTTTCTGTTTCTCCGCCTTCTCGCGCTCCTTTTCAGCCTTGGCCAGCTCCTTTTCACGGTCCTTCTCCGCCTTGGCCTGTTCCTTCTCCTGCTCTTTCTTCAAACGGGCCTCTTCCCCGGCCTTTTCCGCTTCCGCCCGCAGACGCTCCTCTTCCGCCTGCTGCTCCAGGCCCAGGCGCTGGAAAAACTCATAGGCGGAATCCGGATCATAGCTCTCCGCGTACTTGCCGTACAGCAGACTGGCCTTGGTGGCCTGGTCCCGCTCCGCCTCCGTGGCCGTCGCGTAGGCCGCGAGGACCCCGAAAATCGCGCCCGAAGCGCCGATGCAGAGCGAACGCGGGTCGGCGCAACCCATCCAGCCGAGGCCGCCGACGACGGCCGAAAGGACGTAAAGGGAGAGGAAATGCCGTTCCCCGAGCGCGCGCTCCACTT
>JAGAEH010000143.1 GCA_017613225.1 Lachnospiraceae bacterium | reverse complement strand
GGCATCGTGCTGACCAACTACAACCTGAACGCGCTGGCAGCCCACATCAAGGCGACCCATCCCAACTTCCTGCCCGGTGACCGCATGCTGGCGGCCCTGCCGCTGTTCCACGGCTTCGGCCTGGGCGTATGCATCCACGCCATGCTCTACTCCGGCGGCTGCTGCGTGCTGGTGCCCCGCTTTACCGCCAAGAGCACGCTGAAGCTGATGGACAGGAAGCTGATCAACTTCGCCGCTGGCGTGCCCACACTGTTCGAAGCGATCCTGGAGCTGCCGAACACCGACCGCATCGACCTCTCCAACCTGAAGGGCGTCTTTTCCGGCGGCGACAGCCTGTCCATCGACTTAAAGAAGCGCTTTGACGAATTCCTGCACACCCACTGGGCCGCCATCTCCGTCCGGGAGGGCTACGGCGCCACGGAGACCGTGTCCGCCTGCTGCCTGACCCCGGCCCACATGGCAAAGGAAGGCAGCATCGGCATCCCCTTCCCGGATACCTACATCAAGATCGTCCTGCCTGACACGGACCAGGAGCTCCCCTACGGCGAGACCGGCGAGATCCTGATCTCCGGCCCCGCAGTGATGAAGGAGTACATCGGCAATCCCGAAGAGACCGCAAGAGCCCTGCGCCTGCACGACGACGGCCGCATCTGGCTCTACACCGGCGACCTGGGTTACATGGACGAGGACGGCTTCCTCTTCTTCAAAGGCCGCTCCAAGCGCATGATCATCTCCTCCGGGTACAACATCTATCCCGGCCAGATCGAGAACGTGCTGGACGCCCACGAAAAGGTGAAGTCCAGCTGCGTGATCGGCATACCGGACCCCTACAAGATGCACAAGGCCAAGGCCTTCGTGGTGCTGAACGAGGGCGTGCCGGAGGATCAGAACACCAGAGCCGAGCTGATCGCCTACTGCCGCAAGAACGTGGCCCGCTACGCGGTGCCCGCCGAGATCGAGTTCCGCAGCGAGCTCCCGAAAACGCTGATCGGCAAGATCGACTACCGGAAGCTGGAGCGGGAGGAAGAAGCAAGACGTCAGGCTGGGGATGACTGATCCCCCGCCAAAAATAAGAAGTTAAAAAGGACCCCCAAACCGCGGCCTGTCACCGTCCGGTTCGGGGGCTCTCTCTTTTATTGCGTCTGCCTTCTCAGGCAGGCAGCTTAATTCACCTTCAGCGCTGCCGCCTTGGAAGTCACCGTGTTTCCGGCGCTGTCCTTGATCACGCAGCGGTACTGATAGCCGTTCCTGGCCTTGGTGGCGGAGACCTTCAGCGTCGCCGTGTTATATCCGGCCGTCGCGGTGGAAACGTTTTTCCAGGTCCCGGAGGAATTCTTCCTGTATTGCCAGCGGTAGGTCAGGCCTGTGCAGTTGGCTGCCACCGTGAAGGATGCCTTCTTTCCGGCGGTGGTGCTCACCGACTTCGGCTGGGTCTTTATTGTGAGCTTCGACACCACCTTTAGCGCCGCCGCTTTGCTGGTCACCGATCCCACCTCGTTTTTCACTACACAGCGGTACTTGTAGCCGTCGTGCCGCGCTTTTACTGCCATGCGGTAGTTTGCAGTTTTCCCGCTGGACGCGCTGACGTTCGTCCAGGTCTTGGAACCCGGCTTTTGATACTGCCACTGGTAACTCAGCCCTCCGCCGGTGGCTTTGACGGTAAACTTGCCCGTGGCTCCGGACACCGTGGTCACGGCTGCCGGCTGCGTGGTGATCTTCGGAGCGCTCATCACCGTCAGCGTGACAACGTCGGAATCGGTGCTTCCGTTCTCATTGGTGACCGTACAGCGGTACTGATAGCCGTCGTGCTCCACCGTCGTCGTAGGACGGTAAAGGGCGGAGGTCCCCTTCTTCACCTTCTTCCACTCGCCGTCGCTGCCCGTCCGGTAGTACCACTGATAGCTCTCCGCGCTGGGCGCCATGACCTTGAAGACAGCCTTCTCTCCTGTCTTGACCGCGATGTCATGGGGCTGCAGCGTGACGGCGGGCTTGTTCTTTTCCACCACTACCGAGGACGTCTGGGTGGCAAAGGTGTAGAACACGCTGTTCTTCTTGCAGGAGCTCTCCTTGATCACAAGGATGAAGTTGGACTGATAGGACATGGAGCCGGTGTGGATGTTCAGCGAATTGAGCAGGGACACGTACTGTCTCTTCCCGTTTTCGCTGTAGGACAGCAGGATGTCTTTGTTGTGGATGTTGGAATAGATGGCCTTGTTCAGGGAAACGGAGCCCACGTTCTTGCCCGGGGTCAGGTCGCTGTACTGGGCCGTGAGCGCTTCGGTATCGCTGCCCTCCAGCAGCATGAACAGCCGGTTTTCAGCGTTCTTGTTGGAATGGAAGGCCTGGCTCACCCGGTCAAGGATCATTCTGCTCAGGGGATAGTAGTAGAACTTTGCGTTATTCCATATGAAATAGATATAGTCGTCGGAATCCGCGAGCTTGTCGACGTACTTGCAGTAAGGATTATTGACCGCGTCCCATACGCCGGAATCACCGCCGATGGGTGTAAAGTAAAGCTCAAACACCTTGTCCTTCTCCGTCCCCAGATACACGATCTGCTCGGTCTTGGAGATCTGATCGCCTTTCCCCGCGTTGATGAGGCGGACCTGCTCCTTCGTCTTTCTGATCACCAGTTCGCGGAAGAGGTAGACGTCCTCCTGCCCGCAGTACTGCCCCAGCAGCCGCAGATAATTGCGGGCGGTCTGATAGAGCGATTTGTGATTGGTGACGATGGTGCCGGTCTGGACTTTATTGTTCCCGTTATATCCGCTTTCCGTGATGCCGTCCAGGTTCGCGCTGGAACTCCACACCGCGTTCGCGTGATCCGTGCCGTTCATGTCGGTATAATTGGATACGGCGCAGATCTTCGTATGCATCATGTCCGTTGCCGCGTCGTCCCCGTAGGAGGTCCAATAGCAATAATGGAAGTCCAGGTAATCCCCGATCTTGTGGCCCGACGCGTAGTTCTTGTCACAGGACGAATTGAGGTAACGGGTGAAGAACGTATTGAAACCGACGCCGGCCTTCGGATAGGCATCCAGCTGGCCGATGATGTTCACATGGATCCCCATGGAGGCTGCCTCCACAAGAAGGTAGGCGATCTTGACAAAGCCGTATTCGTCATACATGACCGTGGATGAAAGGTTCCTCATGTAGCCGAAATAAGGGCTGTTCCGGTTGAGGCAGATCGCCGCGTTGACAGAAAACCGGAACGAGGAAATGTCGATGTAAACGTTCTTGTCTGGGTGCTTTTGCTTATACAGCATGGCCTGATAGATCAGAAGCCCCTCGGCAAAGTTCGGATTGCCTTCCGCGATGCTCGGCTTATTGACGAAGGAATCTACCGTGACCGTCTTGCCATTGATGCCTTTGAAGGTGGTGGTATTCAGGCTCATGAAGTTGGAGGACTTATCCAGTTCGGGATAATTGTCGATGGCCGTACCGGTGGGCTTTACGGAACTCTTCTTCCCCAGACCGAGGATGGTCTTCACCGCGGTGAGCTTTTGAACTGTCGGAGCCGGTGTCTTCTCTTCCTCGTGGGAGTAGCCGCTGTAGTCCGGGATCTCGTCGGAGATCTCGCTGACCGTCAGCTTGCCGGCCACCGCTTCGGCCCAATAGGCTTCGTCCAGT
>JAGAEH010000142.1 GCA_017613225.1 Lachnospiraceae bacterium | reverse complement strand
TTCAAGACCCCGGTGGTGGGCCAGAAACTGCTCTCCGCCGCTGTCGGCGCCCCCGTCTCCGTGATGGAGACCGCCGGAGAAGGCGGCCCTTACGGCATGGCCCTGCTGTGCGCCTACCTGCTGTGGAAGGATGAAGGCGAGACCCTGGAGGATTACCTGGACAACAAGGTCTTCGCGGAGGCCAACACCGTTACGCTGAGCGCGGATCCCTCCGACGTCGAAGGCTTCGCCGCCTTCCTGGAGAACTACAAAAAGGCCCTGCCGCTGGAACGGCTGGCCACGGAACTGTATTGATGTCATCCTGAGCGAAGTGCGCTCTTCCTTATGTCATCCTGAGCGAAGCCTGCAAAGCAGGCCGAGTCGAAGGATCCCATGTCCTCTTCAGGGATCCTTCGGCGCTTCGCTCCTCAGGATGACAGGCTGAACCCTGTACCGGAGGTTGATATGTTGGACCAACTAAAAGAGATCGTCTGCGCTGCCAATCAGCAGCTGCCGAAATACGGACTCGTCACCTTCACCTGGGGCAACGTCTCCGCCATCGACCGGGAGACCGGCCTGGTGGTGATCAAGCCCTCGGGGGTGGCCTATGAAGCCCTGTCCCCCGCCAACATGGTGGTGCTGGATCTGGATGGGAACGTCGTGGAGGGCGATTACCGCCCCTCCAGCGATACCCCCACCCACCTGGTGCTGTACCGGGCCTTCCCGGAGTGCGGCGGCATCGTGCACACCCACTCCCGCTGGGCCACCAGCTTTGCCCAGGCCGGCCGGAGCATTCCTGCCCTGGGCACCACCCACGCCGATTACTTTTACGGCGACATCCCCTGCACCCGCAAGATGACGCCGGAGGAGATCCAAGGCGAATATGAAAAAGAGACAGGAAACGTGATCGTGGAAACCTTCCGCATCGATCCGGAAGACGCTTTGCGCTACCGGCACAACTCCGCCGCCGGCGCCTCCGGCTGGGAGATCGATCCCGCTGCCGTCCCCGGCGTGCTGGTCCACTCCCACGGGCCCTTTGTCTGGGGAACGGACGCCTTCAATGCGGTCCACAACGCGGTGGTGCTGGAAGAACTGGCCTTCATGGCTTATCACGCCATGGGTCTGGATCCCCTGCTGCCCCGCATGCAGCAGGAACTGCTGGACAAGCATTACCTCAGAAAGCACGGGGAAAACGCCTACTACGGGCAGAAAAAAGAATAGGAGGCGCCTTCGCGTCCTCCAGGCTATAAAGGCAGGACCGCCGCAAGAACGGTCCTGCCTTTTTCATTTTTGCCGCGCTTCACCGCACGAATACCAGCAGATCTTCCTTTGATAGTTCCTCGCTGTACCGGTAGTGATCCACGTCAAATTCCTTCAGTTCCTCCGGGTCCTCGATGTGCCGCTCCGCCATGAAGCGCACCATCTCGCCCCGGGCCATTTTGGCATAGACGCCCTTCTGCACCGGCTTGCCGTTCTCCAGCTCGCCGAACACGCAGGACACGAAGCGGTCCCCGGGCCGCAAATGCGCCTCCACGCACCTGGAATACTCCTTTGAGGCCAGATCGATCACCACCCGGCTCTCGTCCATCACTTCGAGGTACAGCCGGTCGCCCCAGTACTCGTACAGGTCCCGGCAGCCGTCCACCGCCGCCTTCGCCTGCATCTCCAGCCGGTAGGGCGTCACCCCGTCCATGGGACGCACCACCCCGTAAAAGCCGGACAGGATCCGCAGGTGCTCCTGCACGTAGTCAAAGTGGCCGTCCTCGAACACCGCCGGCGCCATGTACTGGTACTGGATGCCGTCGTAGGAAAGAAGGGCCGGCGTCAGATCCCGCCGCAGATCCATGTGCTTCAGCCGCTCCACGTTCTGCTCCGCGATCTTGTTGTTGCAGGCCCACAGCTTTTTCAGCTGCGCGTAGGAAAGCGAGCGGAGCCAGTTCCTCAGCCGCTCCGCGTCCTCCAAAAACACAGGCAGGCCAAGAGGCGCAGGGTCCTCCGGTTCCCGCCGCATCTTTTTGGCCGGGGAAATGATGATCTTCACAGCAGTTCCAGCATCTGCGCGGGATTGTCCGCCGCCTTCACCTTGCCGAGAGCCTTCAAGATCACGCCCTCCTCGTCGATCAGGTAGGTGGTCCGCACCACGCCCTTGGTCACCTTGCCGTAGTTCATCTTCTCCTTCCAGACGTCGTAGGCCTGGATCACCTCCAGCCCCGGATCCGCCAGCAGCGGGAAGGGCAGGCCGTACTTCTGCTCAAACTTTTTGTGGGATGCCACCGTGTCCTTGCTGACCCCCAGCACCACCGCGCCTTTTTCCGTAAACTGCGGATAGCGCTCCGCGAAGCCGCAGGCCTGGGCCGTGCAGCCCGAAGTCATGTCCTTCGGATAGAAGTACAGGATCACCTTCTGGCCGCGAAATTCCGCAAGGCTGCGCATCTCACCGTTCTGATCCGGCAAAGAAAAATCCGGTGCCTTGGTTCCGATCTCTAACATCGCTGTCTCTCCTTTTTCTAAAACCGCCCCGGTCTCCCGGAGCGGTCTTTCTGCTTTCTATGCTGTTTTGGCCTGATCCTTAGCGGATCTTCCTGGCCTCCACGTAGTATCTCTTGTCCTGGGCATGGCCCATGGAGAAGGTCTTCCTGGGCAGAACGCCGTCGGAGATGATGGTCTTGAACAGCTGGTCCTTGCCCATGGCCGGCAGCTTGAATCCGATGTTGCCGGGCTTGCTGCCCAGATCGTCGGTCACGTCCTCGCCGTGAATGTAGTCGATCTCGCCGCCGTTCTCCTTCAGATAGGCGTCCAGGAAAGTTTGCAGGGTGCCCACCGCCAGCTGCATCTTCGGATTGGGAACGGTGATGCAGCCCTTGTGGCCTTCGTAGGTGTACTCGATGCAGTGGCCTTCGCCGCGGCCCTCATAAGCGTCCGGATAGGCAGTCTTGAAAGCGTTCAGCAGCTTCTCGGCGTCCACGCCGAAGATCACGCGGTGGATGGGCTCGAACTCTAGCGTGTCATCGTGGTTGTTCATCACTTCGATCAGCGCGTAGCGGGCCGGCAGCTTGTCCCACTCTTCCTCGGGAGTGACCGCCTTCAGGTTCTTGTAGCAGCGCTGGGCCGTGGCCAGGGAGTGGTTGCCGTCGCCCACGCAGAACAGCAGCGGCGCAGCGTCCTTCAGGCCGTATTTCTCTTCCATTGCCTCGGGAGTGCAAAGGGCGCGCAGCGCGTTGGCCACATTCTCCTTCTGCTTCTCGGTCAGCTTCCATCCCTTCAGATGGCCGCCGTTCATCATCAGATCGAAATCGTAGACCAGTTCCATCTCCTCGTCGCCTGCCAGAGGCTCGATCACGGTCTTCTTCGGGTCATCGATCAGCAGCATGATGTGAGGCAGTTCGATGGGGGCGTTCTCGCGCACGCGCACGCGCGGAGGGATGCGCTCCAGGATGGTGCCCTCGGTGGCGCGGATCAGGGCGCCGTTGCCGGGAGTGAAATCGTAGCAGTCCACGTCCACCTTGCCCACCAAGCCGTGACGGACTCTGCCGTCGGACTGGGTGCGCTCCAGGTAGATCAGGGCATCGGGATAGGTCTTGAAAACGCCTTCCGCCAGATACTTTTCCATGTTCTCGTTGATCTTGACGATCTGATCAGCCACATCGGGATCATTCAGCTTCGATTCCGGAAGGATCAGACGCAGCGTGGAGGGCTCGTCCCCCGCGATCCTGTCGACTTCTTCCCAGTACTCGGGCTGTGAAGTGAACTGGTCGCAGGCTACCACAGCCCACTTGTGCATGTCCGCCTTGGCCGGCAGCAGAATATCCGCCGGATAGAATCCCAAACCATTAAAGTCTGCCATTTCCTTTACCTCTCGATCATGATAGTAGTTGTGAAAAAGGGCCCCCGGGCAAATACCCGGAAGCCCGCATTTTTACTTTAGCACATCGGCGGTATTCTTTCAATACCGGAGGTGATCCCGGATGGCGGAAGGTCACTGGCCCCACGCGGCCGAGAATTCCTGATTTCCGCTGGTAAACAGATCCCTCTCCCCGGAATACATATGGAAGAGCTCCGGGTCCAGCCCGTCCGGATAATCGTGGATCGGGCCCTTATCGCGCTCGGAATACCGTATGATCATGTCGTCCTTATAATAGAAGCGGGTCAGGCCCTTCAGCGTCGTCTTGTCATAATAATAGTCCGCGAAGAACAGATGGCCGTTGTCATAGTAGTATTCCTCATAGGTGCCGTTCCGGTAGAGCTGAACGCAGACCAGCTCCCCGCTTCCCTTTTCGTAATACCTGGTGCCGTCCTCCATCGGCTCACTGTCGAAATTGTTCAGATGGTCGGCCACTTCCCTGAAGCGGTTGATGATCCATTTGATGTCCGCGCTGTCCTTTGCGCCTATGACGCCCCGGATCAGCGCCTTTCCGTCAACTGTGGTCTCCGGCTCTGTCGGCAGAGTCTCCTGTTCCGTGGTCGTCTCCAGCTGCGGACCCGGCGCCGTCTCCGTATTGACCGCCGGCCCGTCGGATCTTTTTTCCGATGATGCCTCTTCCGTCTCTTCGGCAGGCTGCGTATCTTCTGTTTCGGGCACGTTTTCCTTCGAAGCCTCGGTCTGTTCCGTCTCCTTCTCCGACGTTCTTTCCGGCAGAGTCTGCGCCGCTTCGCTGCTCTGCCTTGTCGATTCACTGCCCTCCGCGGCCTTCGATGGTCCATCATCCGAACTTTTGATAAGGAGCCAGGCACCAAGGACCAGCCCCGCCACCATCACAAGACAGAGAGCCGAGATCAAAAACCTGCCGCCGAAGGTGGACCAGAAACTCGGTTTCGACATCCAGTATGGCGCGCCGCAGGCGGTACAGTAACGCTCACCTTCATGGATCTTGTTTCCGCATCTGGAGCATTTTCTCATCTTTCCAACTTCTCCGTACAGTTCTTTTTGCAGGTATCATTATACGGCGTTTTCTTTTTCCGGTAAATCTGAAAATTCTTCTTGATTGTTCCGAATAAAACTGCTATACTGTGCAAGCGTGAGAAAAACAGCTCACATCCCGGGGCATTAGCGCAGTTGGGAGCGCGCCACACTGGCAGTGTGGAGGTCAGGGGTTCGAATCCCCTATGCTCCATAGAAAAACACAGGATAGCCGTCAGGTTGTCCTGTGTTTTTCTATGCGGCCTGCTGGGATGAGAACCCCGGTGGAGTTCTGTCTGAGGCCCCAAGAGGCCTAGCCGCAGGCGACGGCCGATTGGCTGGCCGAAGTATACATGCGAGCCGGCACAAAGTGCCGGCGAGTCGTAGAATCCCCTATGCTCCACTTAAAAAACCACGTAAATACGTATTTTTAATATGTTGTAGAGTCCACGCTCTCTGTTCCGAAAACGATCTATCTTCCCAGCCTCTTCGTCCCGCCATGTCTTTATTCCAGATACCCTTCTCGCGCTTTCACCCCGAAGTGGACTTCTAATTGATGCATAGCCTCATCAGTGATAGTGTTGACGCGCGGCAGGTGGGCGATCTTCATGTAGATCTCGGCGGCTTTTTCGGCAGTCTCGATCAGACCGAAGGTCTCATCTAGGTCCTTTCCCGCACCGTAGATACCGTGCTGGGCCCAGACCACGAGCCTTGCGGTCTCCATCTTTTTAGCAGTGGCCTCGCCGATCTCGTTGGTGCCGCAGAGCATCCAGGGCAGGACGTTCACGCCATCAGGGAAGACCACGATGCACTCTGTGCACATCTGCCAGAGAGTGCGGGTGAACTTCACTTCGTCCAGGTCGTGAACGTAGGTCATGGCCAGCAGATTGGCCGGATGGCAGTGCATCACAATGCGGTTTTGCGGTTCAACACTAAGCCGTGCCACATGGCTCATCATGTGGGCGGGGAACTCGCTTGTAAACTTTCCACCGTCCGAAAAGCCCCAGAGCAGCTCGGCGTTCGTTCCGCCATCTCTCAGGCGGACAATACCAAGATTCCTGCAGGGTTCGTATTGAACGTTTTTAAAGTATTTCCCGGTGCCGGTGACAAGAAAATATCTGCCATCCAGCTCAGGCGCGGAAAAGCCCGTGAGGATCGTTCGCTGCACGCGAGTCAGATCCAGATATTCTGCCAGCTCTGCTTCATCCAGCATAACAGACACATTACCGCCGTTTCGCTCATCCCAGCCGTGGTCATACATGTTCGTGACGGTGCGGATCAATTCCATGACCACAGGCGCTGTCATAATATCTTTCATGCTCTTCCCTCCAATACTTCTATTTCATAGCGCTGCACCTTGGAAAACCACTTGCCGTCTTCGGGAACGCCGCAGCGGCGGCAATACTCGTTCCAAATCTCTCCGAAAGGCAGGGTCTTCTGCTCCTCCTGCCGTACCATAAGCTCGGTAAAGCTGCTGCTGTCCTGAAGCTGCTTCAGATC
>JAGAEH010000141.1 GCA_017613225.1 Lachnospiraceae bacterium | reverse complement strand
CTGGGGCACGGACGTGGGCCTGACCCTGTACGTGACGGATCCCATGCGGGAGTTCCGCTTAAGAAAAGAACTGCTGGAGATGAGCAACGAGGACATCTTGAAGCAGGCCACCATCAACTCCGCGAAGATCATCCGCCAGGATGACAAGATCGGCACCGTCAAAGCCGGCAAGTTCGCCGACTTCGTGGTGGTGGACGGCGATCCCGTCGCGGACCTGAGCGTCATGTACAAGGTGCCGGAGCACGTGATCAAAGGCGGGAAGATCATCAGATGACGTGAGACGGGTTTTTGGACGAAAAAAGGGCGGGGATCCACAGCAAGGGATCCCCGCTTTTTGTTCCTATGAAATATGGCAGCTTTGCCTTTACGGAATGTTTTCCAGGCAGATGGATTCCAGGAAAGCCTGCAGTTCCTCGCGGGTCGGGACGCGATAGTCATGAGACCTGCCGCCGGACTCAAAGGGAATGTTCTCATAGATGATATGGATGCTCACAAAGGATTCCGGGCGGTCGATGATGAAGATGACGGAAGGATCGATGACGTCACCGTTTTTGGAGAGGTATTCCTCCGTTGATTCGATCGCCGATACGTGGATCCCCGCAGCCGTCGTATAGTCCCATTCCGTGTAATGGGAAGGGTCATCGATGCTTACAGATATGTCATTGAAAACACCCTTTCTGCAGCAGTTGAGACGGAAGATCAGGGAATTCTCATCTTCATAGTCGGCTTTTCTTTCCATGTAGAAAGATCCGTCGTCGTAATACCAGTAATCCTGGCTGCCGGCATGGCGTCCGGTCCGTTCCCCAAGGCCGGGGAAGATGCGGCCGATCCCGACTCCTTCACACAGGGCGTCCATGCTGGTGACACCGGTGATGGACTGATGGGGCGTTAGCTCATACTCTTTCAGGATCTCATCCAGCTTATCCTTCATCTCCTGATTCCAGCAGCCATAGAGATCATAATAGGTCTCGGGGGTCTTTGCGTCATTGGGGATCTCGTCCGCATGTTCAAAATAATAAGGCCAATAGAAGTCATGCCATTCCGCAGTGGCTTTATACTCCTTGGAGTCCTTCGGGCCAACCAGGCTGAGGTCTGTGAAATAATACGTCATCTGTCCGGTCTCCGAAGCTTTGGTGTCTGCGGAAGCATCATCGGTCTGCCATGCTTCTTTCGTGACCGTCCAGGACGCCTCATAGCTTTGTTCTTTTCCGGCAAGATCCTTCAGCCCGAACCATCCGGCCGCGTAGGCGACGCCGCCCAGCAGCAGGATCCCGCCCAGGATGCCGGCTGCCACTGCGCCGAAGCGCTTTCCTCTATTCAGTTTCATGATAGTTGCCTCCTTCTCAGTGGTGAGGACGGGACCGGCGCCGCCATCGCGGCTGTCAGCGCCATCCGCCTGACCGGAGGAGACCATCGCAAGGATCTGATCCAGAGCCTGCTCCCGGGTATTGTCATCCAGTTTGAAGTTGTCGAAACCTCTTGTTATTTTTCGCTTCATTTACGGTTCCTCCAGTAATTTCTTTAACAGCTTGCGGGCCCTGGCAAGCTGCGTGCGAACGGTGGCCGGGGGCTTGTTCTGCAGCCTCGCGATGTCCGCAGTACTGTAACCCTCGTAATAGTACAGATAGATCACGTCCTTATACTCCGGGGGGAGTTTTAAGATGGCCTCCGATACGTCAAAGTCGGCACTGGTCTCAGGTGCAGGCAGATCCTCGTGTGTGTCGATGTCCTCCACGCGGCGCGACGGATCCCGCAGCGCGTTCTTGCAAAGGTTTGACGCCGTGACGATGAGCCAGGCCTTTTCGTGCTCCGGGCCGTCAAACTGTTTGTCAGACCGGAACAGACGGAGAAAGGTCTCCTGCAGCAGGTCCTGCGCGTCGTGATGATTTTTCATGAACGCGTAACAGACCCGCCAGACGGTATCGGCATGCCGCTCGTATAAAGCTGTGATCTCTTCTGCTGTGCGCACAGATCATTACCTCCGTTCATACAGGATACACCCGGAGGGGCAAAAATGTTTCACGATGACAAAAAGGTGAAAAGAGAACCATCCCCGTTTCACATTCGTGTATAAAGAACCGTCCCCTATGCACGGGGACGGCCGGTTCTACAGTATGATGCTGGTTCGGGGGATCTGCACCGCGCAGGGCACGTCGTGGGCCTCGCAGTATTTCGCCAGCTCGAAGAAGACGCGTTCCGTCTTTTCTATGAAGCGGGGCATGCCGACGATGGGCTTGCTCAGCGGCGAGAAGAAGTTGTCCCAGTGCAGCGGGATCACCAGCTGCGGCTGGATCTTTTCGATGGTCTCGGCAAAGAATTTCGCCTTCGTCTTTTCCTTTGCCTTGGCCAGGCCGGCCACGCCCAGGAAAAGCACGTCCGCGTGATAGCCGTCCATCTGGCCTTCGATGTAGTTGAAGCTGGGACGGATCATGAAGCTCTTTTCCGGCGTCTCCACGTAAAAATCGTAGGAGCCGCCTTCTTTGTAGTCCCGCAGTTTGGCGGGCTGCACCAGAGGCGCGTTGATGGTCTGGCCCAGATCATTGTTCAGGATCGTGGGTTTGGAGTGGACGGAAGGGATCGCGGTGATCCTGAAATCCCCCACGTAGGAGACCTGGCCCGGCTCGAAGTTCACCAGCCTCTCCCGCAGTACGCCGCCGCCCCGGCCCACGTTCACCGCGGAGCTGCTGCCGTAGATCGTGGCCCCGCATTTTTCGGCGATGTACGGCGCGTCCATCACGTGGTCGTGGTGGGTGTGGGAGATGAAGATCGCCCGCAGCCGGTCGATGTGGTGGAGGCTGATGAGCTCGTCCGCCATTTTCGTGTCGGTAGGCGCCTTCCCGAAGGCATAGGTCAAAAGCGACGGCCGGGTGACGTGGGCGTCGAACAGGACCTGGTCCTTTCCGTCGTCAAAGAGCAGTGTCGTGGTTCCCAGAAATGTGATCTTCATGGCTGATCCTCCTGCGGCAGCGCCCGGGTGTCCCGGGACAGGATCATTCTACCACGGAGCGGGCAGAGGGTTCAATACCGCAGGGCCTTCAGTCCCAGGGAAACTCAGGGGGATTGAAGGAGGAGAGAACGGTCCCTTCCTTCTCTCCGAAGCAGGCGGAGATCATCTGCGGAGCGTGCATCCGGTAGGCCGAAAAGCCCGCGGCGGACAGGGCGTCCCGCAGTTCCTCGAAGGTCTTGAAGCGGTCCTCCGGGCGGAAGGCGCAGGCCTTCATCAGCACCGGCACAAAGGCCTCGAAGAGTTTCGGGTATTTCAGGGCGTACTGGGGCAGAGGCAGTTCCTCTCCATCCATCCGCCGCTGGAAGGCGGTTTCGTTGTCGGGAGATTCCGGCCGGAAGGGCGGCAGGCCTCCGTTGCAGATGGAGTAGAGCAGCAGGCCGATGGAGCAGATCTCGGAGGCCTCGTCGCAGACGTGATCGCGCCGGCGCTCCGGCGCCATGTACATGGGGGTGCCCACGGCATGATCGATCTTGTCCGCGTCCCCGATCCGGCAGGCGGCGTTGAAATCCCCCAGCCGGACGGTGTGCCGGTACGCGTCATAGAAGACATTGTCCGGGGAGATGTCCAGATGGCGGAAGCCCGCCTCCCGGACCTGGATCATGGCGTCGCAGATCCCGGCGCCGATCTCGCACACGTCGGGAAGTCCCAGCTGATAGTCCTCCAGATATTTGGTCAGCGGGTCCGCCTGCTCTACCAGAAGCCACACGGCCTCGGCCTCTCTGTCGATCTCAAAGTCATAGACCCAGAGGATCCCGGGCCTGCCCCGCAGCGCCAGCAGGGTGCGGCACTCGTTCTCCGCCTGCTGCAGCCGTTCGGGATGGCCCTGGCACAGGGTGACCTTCATGACTATTTTCTCCGAGTTGGAATAGGAATAGACGCGGCAGTCATCGTCCATGTGGATCTGATGCCCCCGGAGCTGCAGATTCCGGAAGCGTTTCGGCCACATGAAGATGGGCGGGTCGAAGAATTCGGGCTCCGGATAGGGGATCCGGGCGGAAGTCTCCAGATCTTCGGTGCTGTCCATCCAGTCTCTGAAACTATTTTCTTTCATTTTTTCTCCTTTCTTCGATCGCTGTATCCAGCGCGGCCTGAAGGCTCTCGGGTTTATTGAAATACTGAATGAGCTTGCTGACGGCCAGACTGGTCTTGGCCTGTTTGAACCAGAACAGGGCAGGGCGGACGTTCGGATCGTCCACGATGGTGACGGTATCCCCTTCATTCAGTCTGTATGAAAGCGGCTGCTTTGCTTTGGACTCATTCACCAGGGCGTAACTGAAGTGATAGCCCAGATCCGTGTGGATGGCAAAGGCGAAATCCAAAGCGGTGGCCCCCTTGTCGATGTTCATGGCCGCTCCGTTTCTTTTGAAGACCTTGATCTGTTCGTTATAGGACTCCCGGGGCTCATATTCGTTGACGTTGGGCATCGAAAAAGCTTTTTCGCTGTCGATGATGCTTCCTAAAAGGTAGCGCCGGTATTCGGATTCTGTCTTGACGAAGACGCGGTAGAGATTGTCCAGTTCGTCGGCCAGCAGGAAATAGCCGGTGTCGTTGTGGGTGGTCCGGCAGTAGTTGATCAGGTAGAAGCCCTTCTGGGAGAGGGACTTCTCAAAGTAGGCAAAGAAGACGTCATAGGGCCTGATCTCCGAGTCCTCCCACAGCAGCCTGTCGTTGACCAGCAGCGTGAGGTTGTGCAGGGCTACGGTGTCCTTGGTAAACAGGGAGAGCCAGTTGTCCCTGATGTTCTCGATCCGGGGACAGAGCTGCCGGAAGATGCTGATCAGGGAACGCTTTTCGGGGATGAAGCGGCACAGGAGGCGGTGATAGTCGCTCAGCTCCGCGACTTCGCGGTTGACCTTGGGGTCGAAGACCGCCGAAAGGGTATCCAGTGCCCGTTCATAGGCCCGGCTGTTCTCCTGCAGGAGTTTTTCAAACCTGCGGGAGAGGCTGTCGTACATTTTTACATGTTCCGCCTTAAAACACAGTTCTTCCAATACGTCCACGAAGCGCCAGGCATGCGCCGTCTCCGCCATGGGGATGATGATCTCCCGGGTGTGCTGCGCCTTGGAGATGCGCTTGTCCTCCGGCACGCCGTCCAGGGTGTTCAGGTTGTCGATCCGGTCCGCGATCTTCACGTACAGCGCCTTGCTGTTCATCTTTTTCTGCAGCCACACGTCATTCCGGCGGTCTTTCTGCCGCTTTGTTGCAGGCCGTCCTTCCGCGTCCTGGTCGGAGAGCTCGGTCACCGCGTCCACTATTTTTTCGACGTCTTCACCGAAGGTCACCGCGAGCTCCGACAGGGGGACGCCGCAGTCCTCCACCACGTCGTGCAGAAGCGCGGCGATGATGACGTCGCACTCAAAGCCCCAGTCGGCGGTCATCCTGGCGGCGCGCATGGGGTGGGAGATATAAGGCTCGCCGGTGCCGCGGATCATGCCTTTGTGTTTGTCCTCCGCGTACTGGTAGGCGGCGTTGATCCTCGCCTTGCCTTCCTTGTTGCGGTGATTTCTGCCGTACAGATTCAGGATCTCTTCCAGAGATACGTCCATTTTGTATGCCATAGTCGTCACCTCCTTCCGGTATCATTCCTGCCCGATCAGGGCGTGTCGACGACGGAAGTCCTCTTGATCGCGTGGTACCAGTCGTCGTCGTCCCGTTCGGAGATCTTGCAGTAACGGAAGAGGTTGCGCTCCAGGTTCTGCTGGATGTACATCTCCATGGTGGAACGGACCATGACGGCTTTCTGGTAGTCCGAGATCTGGTCGGAGCTGCCGGGGTCGCTGAAGATGGTGCGGAAATTCCGGATCATCTCGTCGGCTTCCGCCTTGGCCTTGAATTTGGGATAGTTCAGGAGCAGGGTGTGTTGGATCTCCTCCTCGGACATGGAGAGAGGGTACCTGGAGATGCCGATGAACTGGATCACGGGCATCCGCTCCCTGCCCTTGGAGGCGGAGTTGATGGTGCCGATCCCCCCGATGTAGTTGGACTTGTTGTTGTCCACCCGGTGGAAGATGGCCAGCGCCTTGTCGGTGCTGCCGTGGTAAAGGCTTACGAATACGTGGTCTTCGGAGAGTTCAAAGCTGCCGAAATAGGCCTTGGGACCGAATTCGTCCCGCAGCCTGGCAATGAGCTTTGAAGGCTCCTTCACGGAATCCAGGGACTTTTTCAGGAAGGTCACTTCGTCGCGGTCCGGGATGCCCATCAGGGCGGCGCAGCGGTACTCCGGCATCTCCCGGCCGGCTGTTTCGTAGACGAATAATACACCGTATTTGAGGGAATCCCTTGCAGGAAGATCGTCCCGTCCCTTATACTTGGAAGTATCAAAGTAGTACATGAAATAGCTGCCGCAGTACTTCCGGTAGGTCTTCAGCATGGATCTGTCCAGCGCCGAGAGTTCCGCGGGCGCTGAAAGAGAGGCCCGGTCCAGCGTCTTCGTGAGAAAGTCATCGATGGAGATCCCGAACTTCTCCTTCAGCTGGACGAAGAACTCCGCGCCGGGGACCCGGCGTCCTTTGCAGTAGTCTGTCATGGTCGCAGCGGCGACCTTCAGCTGATCGGCCAGCGCCGCCTGGGTGAGCCCCTTTTCGGAGATCAGCTCTCTCAGATTGTTGGAGACGATCTCTCCCAGAGTCTTCTTTTCCCTGGTTTCGGACTCCTGTACTGCTTCTGTTCTGTCGATTGCAGTCATATTAGTCACCCCTTTCAGTTTTTCTTAATAATCATACCGCGCGAAAACGCGAAAATCAACTCAAAAACCATAAAAAAATATAATGTGAAATTTCTGTGAAAAATTTGCAGTCCAATATCGAATTTTGCTAAGATGAGCTTCCTTCTGTTTGCGAACCTCTGCGGAAAGCATTGGCCATTCGGTTAATTTTATGTCAATAGCAAATTGCTGAATGGCCGGATTCGGAACTGCTGCAGGCTTCAGCCATTTGAAATTGTGCGGGGGTACTTTGGCAGGTACAATATTATTGGGAAAGGAGCGTCAGGAAATGTACAGGGAGACGGTAGAAGAACTTTTATCCAAAGATCTGGAGCGTCACGAAACGCTGGCCGTGGGCCTGAACCGCAGAGGCAGGGAAAACTGCGTCTATTACTACAAGCTGAGCGGACGGGACCAGCTCCTGCAGGTCCGGAGCGCCCTCCAGGAAGCAGCGGCGGCCGCGGCGCCGGTCTTTTCCGGCTTTCCCGGCATGAAGCACCCCTATTACTGCCGCCCCAGAAAGGACGACGTGGACAGGGACCTGGTCATCCGCCTTCAGGAGGACGAGGTGATGCTGACGCTGACCTTCCTCCCCATCACCGAGGTGGAATACCGCAAGAGTTTTCAGGGCAAGATCGAGCCCTTCGTCATCACCGGGAAACCGGTCTACACCCTTCTGATCCAGAAGGGCAGCGGGGAGCTTTACGCCGGGGGCAGGACCTCCAAACAGGACTTTAAGATCTGCTGGTGGTTCAATAAGCTCTGCATGCGGAACGATACGGTCCGCCGCTTTTTCGTGAACCTTTTCCAGGAGATGGGCAAGACCGGATACATCTTCAAGGATCTCGCCCGGACGCTCCGGGACGACAGCTACATCCTGCCTCCCTTAAGTTATTCGGAACTGCTGGAACTGCACACCCCCAAGGACCTGATCAGGCACTTTTCGCAGCTGGACCTGGGGATCGACTACAATAAAATGGATATCAACGCTGCCTACTACCTGGTGCGGCTGGCGGAACAGATCAGCGAAAAGGACCGCGGAAAGCTCCGGGAGATCCCGCCCGAGTGGATCCTGAAGAACATCGGGCTGCGGGATCTGTACACGGACGTCTCCGTGGGGAGGTTCGTGGGTCTGTACTATCAGGAAAAGCTGGGCGATGTGCGGACCCGGGTGGAGGTCGCCCGGACCGCCGCCGACTATGTGGCACTGTGCCAGGAGACGCGGCAGGAGATCCGGATCGGATTCAACAGCGTCGCCCGGCTCTGCAGAGAGCACGACCAGCTGGCGCTGCTCAGGAACATGGCGGTCAACGCGGCGGAGTTCGAAAAGCCCCTGGTCCCGGAAAACTCCCGCTTTTCCCTGCTGAAAGAACTGGAGTGGGATGGCTTCGAGTACATCACCGAGACCAAGCGCCTCTTCGAGGAGGGCGTGCGCATGCACAACTGCGTCTATTCTTACCGCTGGAAGGTCCGGGAAGACCGCTGCGCCATCCTGCACTGGAACGGCATGGACATCGGGCCCTACACCATCGAGATCTCGGACGACGGCCACCGGTTCCGCATCGAGCAGATGCAGACCCGCTTTAACAGAGGCTACAGTATCTATGACCGCCAGATCCTGGACGACCATCTGCGGCAGATCAACCGCATGCGGAACCAGCAGCTGGAGACCGAGGTGCAGAACGTCTTCGGCGGGATCGTGGAATTCGTGGGCTGAAACACAGGAGGGAGAGCCATGAAAATACTTGTCATTCCGGACGTCCATCTGAAAGCCTGGATGTTCGAGGCGGCGGAACGGCTCCTGCGGGAAGGGATCGCGGACAGGGCCGTCTGCATGATGGACATAGCGGACGACTGGGACCACCAGTTCGATCTGGACCTGTACCGGAGCGCTTACGACGCGGCGATCCGCTTTGCAAAAACGTTTTCGGACACGCTCTGGACCTATGGGAATCATGATATCAGCTACGTCTATGAGGAGCCGGAGAGCGGCTACTCCGGCATGGCTGCCTCCCTGGTGCGGCAGAAGCTGAAGGAACTGCGGCAGGCCCTGCCGGACGAGTCCCAGCTGGCCTTTGCCCACCGCGTCGACAAGGTCCTGTTTGTCCACGGCGGCCTGACGGAGCGCTTCGCGGAGGACTACGTCCCCTGGGCGGCGGACCTGGATACCGTCGTCAGCGCCATCAACGGCATGAGCAGCACGGAGCTCTGGCAGGATACCTCGCCCCTGTGGCACCGCCCACAGTACTCCTACATGAGGACGTACGCCCTGGGAGGAGTGATACAGGTGGTGGGCCACACGCCGGTGACAAAGATCGAGCGGGTCGGAAACGTGATCAGCTGCGACGTCTTCTCCACCTTCAGGAACGGCAGGCCCATCGGGACCCAGGAATTCCTGCTGATCGATACGGAAACGGGGGAATTCTGCGGGGTAAAATAACACAGAAAATTCACAGAGTCCCTGCGCGCGGGATGTAGCAGACCGGTGCCGGGGTGCGACATTATCTATACGGAACAAAACGGAAGGGGGAAAGCGAAGATGGGTAAGAAAGTCAAGTCGATCAATTACGAAGTACTGCCCGAGGGGATGAAGGATCGTTTCCAACCGGACGAAGAACCGACGAAGGAGGAACTGTACGCAGAAGAACAGGAAATCACGGAAAAGGCGGAATCCGCTGAACAACTGAACCTGGACGGCATTCAGGACGGAGAGGACCTCGGGGATTCGGTCCACATGTATCTGAAGGAGATCGGATGGTACCCGCTGCTGACGCCGGAAGAGGAGTATGGCCTGGCCGTAAAGAAGGCCGCCGGGGACAAAGAGGCGGCCACGAAGCTGGTGGAAAGCAACCTGCGGCTGGTGGTCAGCATCGCCAGGCGCTACGTCGGCCGCGGCCTGCCCTTCATGGACCTGGTGCAGGAGGGCAACATGGGCATGATGAAGGGTGTGGCAAAGTTCGATCCCTCCAAGGGCTTCAAGCTGAGCACCTATGCCACCTGGTGGATCAAGCAGGCCATCACCAGAGCCCTGGCGGACCAGGCCAGGATCATCCGCCTGCCCGTACACATGACAGAGGTCATCAACAAGCTGAGCCGTCAGGAGCGCGAGCTGGCCGTGGAACTGGGACGTGAAGCGACCATGCAGGAGCGCGCGAAACGCGCGGGGATCAGTGTGGAACGCCTGAGAGAGATCCTGCAGATCGCCAGAGAGCCCTCTTCGCTGGAGACCCCCGTGGGTGACGAGGAGGATGCTTCCCTGGGAGATTTTGTCCCGGACACTCAGAGCATCTCTCCCGAGGAATATGTGGAAAAGAAGGAACTGAAGGAGATCATCGCCAGGATCCTGACGTACCTGACTCCCCGGGAGCGGATCGTGATCATTCTGCGGTTCGGCCTGATGGGCTACGAGCCCTGGACTCTGGAGGAGGTGGGCAAGCTGCTGGACGTGACCCGTGAGCGTGTCCGCCAGATCGAAAGCAAGGTCCTGCGGAAGCTGAGAGGCCCCAAGTACATGAAGATGCTGCAGCCCTGTGTTTAAGGCAGAGGCCTTCACTGACAGCAGCGGATAAAGAGGAGCACATGGTTTCGGCCATGTGCTCTTTGCTTTCCGCGGTTTTTGGTTTGCGGAAGATCTTTCTTGACAAATTCATTATATAACATTATATTATGAATCAGCAATAAAGCGCCCAGAAAGGATCCTTTGACAGAAAGAAACAGAACGGGCAAAAGCAGCAGCGGGAGGAGTATCATGAGAGAAAAGTACGTAGGAACGGACGTCCGGGCAGTGATCGCCGGCATCAAGGCCGACATGCAGGCAAAGGGCAAGAGCCTGAAGGCCGTGTTTTTTGTGGCCTGCGGCGGTTCCGAGGCATCCATTGCCGCCGGCAAGTACATGCTGGCAGCGGAGACGAAGACGCTGGCGGTGGGAAAATACAACAGCAACCTGTTTGTGCACGACACGCCGAAGATGCTGGACGATTCCTGCATCGTGGTCTGCTGCACCTTAAAGGGCACGGCGGAGACCATCGAAGCCATGCGCACCGCGGAAAAGGCAGGGGCCTACAGCATCGCCCTGACGGGAAAGCCGGACACGCCCATGGCCCTGGCCGCGCCCTGCGTGGTCCTGTACGGAGGCGGCGGCACCGCGTCTAATTCCACCTCCGCCAGCCTGCGGATCGCCATGGAGATCCTTCATCAGTTTGAGAGCTGGGAGAATTACGACAAGGCAGAAGCCGTATTCGGCAGGATCAACGGCATCGTGGAGGAGGACAAGGCCCACTGGCTGGAGGCCGCCGAAACTTTCGGAAAAGAGTTCGCGAATGACGAGATCTTCTACGTTCTGGGCTGCGGCCCCCTGGAGGGCACTGCCTACAGCATGGCCAACTGCCACCTGATCGAGATGCAGACCAAGCATGCGGTGCTGATCCCCTCCGGCGACTATTTCCACGGCCCCTTCGAGACCACTACGAAGGACCTGCCCCTGATACTGCTGGAGAGCAACGGCAAGTCCCGCCCGCTGGACGAGAGAGTGCTGCGCTTTCTGGAGCGCTTCGCCGGCCGCTATACCGTGATCGACGCGGCGGAATCCGCCCTTTACAAAACGGCAGACCCCGCGGTGGCCGAGTATTTCGAGCCCGTGGTGATCTGGCCCATCGAGCGCATGTTCGTGGAGCAGATGGCCAAAGTCCGCGGACGTTCCATGGATGACCGCAATTACATGTGGAAATTCGAGTATTGATCCGCCGATCCGGATAGATAACGGAAGAACAGCCAGACTGCCATGATTGACAAGAACAGGGAAAAACCTTTATATCTGCAGATCGAAGAGGCCCTGGAACAGCGCATCCGTTCCGGGGAACTGAAGGCCGGCGACCGCATCCCCACGGAAAAGGAGCTCCTGGACGAGTTCGGGGTGAGCATCATCACCGTGCGGAGAGCGGTGGCGGAACTCTGCAAAAAAGGGCTGCTGGACAAGCAGCAGGGGCGGGGGACCTTCGTCTGCGACAGCCGCTTTGTGCGGGACGCCGGTTCCCTGATGAGCTTTACCGAATCCTGCAAAAGCCAGGGGCTGAAGCCCGGCGCCAGGCTGATCCGGTCCGGAACGGAAGAACTGGACAGGGAGATTGCCGCGGCCCTGGGGCTGCTTTCGGAAGATCCGCAGGCAGACCCGGTAACGGGGGTGTTTCTCTCCAGGCTGCGGACCGCCGACGGTTTTCCGGTGGCCATAGAAAACTGCTGGTTCGGTCCGGACTATGCCTACCTGCTGCGGGAAGATCTGAACGACAGGTCTCTGTTTGCCTGCCTGAAGGAGCGCAGCGGGGTCACGGTGGCCCGGTCCGACAAGGAGATCCGGATCTGCGCCGCCGGTCCCGGAGAAGCCGGGCTGCTGGAAGTCCCGGAGGGCACGCCGCTGATCATGATCCGCAGCACTGCCTACACCCAGACGGGGGAACCCCTTTACGTGGGCACGCAGCTCATGAACGGACAGATCTTCACCCTGCGGATCCGCCAGGGGCTGTAATACAGAAGGAGCATTTCATGACATACGGAAGACATCATAACAATAAGACCTTTCTCCCGTTGTCCGGGGCCGTCAAGCTCCGTCTTCCGGCAGCGCTGCTGGCACTGTTCGCGGCGCTGATGATCCTTGCCATGGGGACGCCGGCCCCCGCTTACGCCGAGGGCGAGACGGAGACGGCCGCGCCGGTCATCACGACCCAGCCGAAAAACGTCACCGTGGCGGAGGGAAAGACGGCGGTCTTTCCGGTAAAGGCCCAGGGAGAGGGGCTGAAGTATCAGTGGTACCGCCAGCTGAAGGACGGCAGATGGATGCGGCTCAAGTCGGAATCCTCCCAGACGGCAAAGCTGTCCGTAAAGGGACTGGCGGAGTACAGCGGGCACGTCTACCGCTGCAAGATCAAAAAAGCCGGCGCCAGTGCCGTCTACTCCAATACGGTGAAGCTCACCGTACGCCCTTCCATTACAAAGCAGCCGGAGAGCCTGGAACTGACGGAGGGCCAGAAGGCCGTCTTCAAGGTCACCGCCTCCGGTACCGGGCTGAAGTACCAGTGGTACATAAAACTGGAGGGAGGCAGCTGGAAGCGTTCGACCCTTTCTTCCGCCAAAACAGCGAAGCTGCAGCTGACCACCAAGGCGAAGCACAACGGAGCCCAGTTCCGCTGCAAAGTGACCAACAGCGCGGGCAATTCCGTCACCAGCAAAGCCGTGCCGCTCAAACTGACAGTCCCCAAGCAGACAAACGTCAAACTGAACACAGGCTGGCAGTACGCGAATGAGTCCGCCATCCACAGCGGCACGGCGGTACTGTATTACGCCCAGACCAACCGCCGGGGGATCGTGGTCGGGATCAACGCGGGCCACGGGACCAAGGGCGGCAGCTCCGTCAAGACCTGGTGCCATCCGGACCACTCGCCCAAGGTGACCGGCGGGACCACGGCCGCCGGCGAGACAAAGGCCTATGCCGTCAGCTCCGGCATGGACTTTAGGGACGGCACGCCGGAGGCAAAGATCACGCTGAAGGTGGCGCTGTATTTGAAAGACATGCTGCTGGAGGAGGGCTTTGACGTGCTGATGCTCCGCACCGGCGACGACGTCCAGCTGGACAACGTGGCCCGGACCGTCATCTGCAACAACAAAGCGGACTGCCACATCGCCATCCATTACGACGACGACGGCTACAGCTACGACAAAGGCGCCTACTTCATGTCCGTCCCCAACGCGTTAAAGAGCATGAAGCCGGTCTCCGCCAACTGGAAGAAGCACGAAGCCCTGGGACATGCCCTGATCAAGGGACTGAAGAATACCGGGTATAAAGTGTGGGACGAAGGCGAGCTGGACATGGACCTGACCCAGACCTCCTACAGCACGGTGCCTTCGGTGGACATCGAGATGGGCAACCAGTGTTCCTCCCATACGGACAGCGCCTGCAAGAAGGCAGCGAAGGCGCTGCTGGCAGGGATCAAGATCTACTTTGACGGGAAATAGAAGAGAAAAATGTGAGGCCCCGTATAACGCGGGGCCTCTTTTTTAATTCCTGATCAGCTGTTTACTTTCCCTCAGGCAAAAACTGACGGTTAACGACGAATCTCGGTGCTGCTCCGCTCAGGAGGCTGCGGATATCACCTACCAGCATGGGTAAGATGGCTTCACCGATGTCAGCGGTCCCCCCGCCCACATGGGGCGTCACGATGATGTTGTCGTTGGTGAACAGTTCGTCGTCGGGCTGCAGGGGCTCGCGCTCCACGCCGTCCAGGCCTGCGCCGAGCAGTTTTCCGCTCTGCACGGCTTCGAACAGGGCATGGTCGTCCACGAGGCCGCCGCGGGCAGTATTGATCAGGATAGCGCCGGTTTTCATCTTTTCGATAGCAGCGGCATCGATCAGATGTCGGGTCTCCTCTGTCAGCGGAAGATGAAGGGTAATGATATCACATCGAGGGAGTAGTTCATCCAGTGACAGATATTCCAGGGAGAATTCCTTTTCCATCGCCTCCGGCAGGCGGTAGGGATCGTAATAGACCGTGGTGGCGCCGAAGGCCTGGACCTTCTTTGCCACTTTGCGGCCGATGTTGCCTGCGCCGAGCAGGCCGACCGTCTTGTTCATCAGCGTAAAGGAGCTGTTGATGAACTCGTTCTTGCTCCAGTCGCCTTGGCGGAGATGGGTCGTATGGACCAGCAGCTTGCGGGAGACGGCCATCATCAGAAGCGCGGCCAGCTCCGAAACGGCATCGGCATTGGCGCCGGGAGTGTTGGTCACATAGACGCCCTGCTTTCCGGCGGCTTCGATGTCGACGGAGTCAAAACCGGCGCCCCAGCGCAGGATCATCTTCAGGTTGGGGTTGCGCTCGATCACTTCCTTCGGCGCCTTGAAGATGCGCAGGATCATGATCTCGGCATCCGTCATGGCGGCGTATTCATCGGGATCGTCCACGGCGCGCACGTTGACCGGCAGGCCTTTTAACTGCTCGCACAGTTTTTCATAGGTGTTGGCCGGATACTGTCCGGCAAGGATCACGTTGGTCATTGCCGCGTCCCCCTTAAGCGTTCTCTTTGAGGAGCTTCTCAGCCACGCTGCGGATCAGGGCGTCGTCGGGATTCCTGCGGTTGATGGCGGAGGTCTCCACGATCAGGCGGTACAGGTTCACGCCGGTCTCGTCCGCGACGGCCTTGTAGCGCTTCAGGAAGCTGGAGTGGCAGCCGGAAAGGCCGAACACCAGATCCAGCGGCGGCACGGGATTGTGATAGCCGAAGGGCTTCATGGCAGGCATCAGGCGCTCATCGATGAAGGAGAGCATGCCGTACAGGTCAACGTCTTTCATCTCGCCCATGCGCTGCATCAGAGCCACACAGGCCTCGGTGGCCAGGTTGCCGGCGCTGCGGGCCATGCCCATCAGGCCGCAGTCCAGGATATCCGCGCCGTTCTCGTAGGCCGCGATGGCGTTGGCGGCCGACAGGAACAGGTTGTTGTGGCAGTGGAAGGCAACGGGGATGTCCACGGCGGCCTTCAGCTTGCGGGTATACTCGGCGGCGTCCTTCGGCATCATGGTGCCGGCGGAGTCCATCACGGTGATCATGTCAAGGCCGGCATCCGCCAGGATCTTGGCTTCTTCGGCCAGCTCATCCGGGCTCAGCAGATAGGCCTTCATCTCGGAGTAGTAAGCTTTCAGGCCTTTCTCCTTGATGACCTTTACAACGGGGGCGGAGATCTTCACTTCGCCGGCGTCAGCGCCGACGCGCAGGAACTTGAGTCCGGCTTCCTTGGCGGTATCCACGCTCTTTTCCATGTATCTCTTGGCATTGAAGAACATGCCCAGCTCGGAACCGCGGTCCATGTACTTCTTGGCGATCTCCAGATAGACGTCGTCCTTCTCCGCCGCGGTGAAGCCGGCCACCTCATAGGCGCCGATGCCGCCGGCGTTGCCGAACTCGATGATCGGCACGTGGCAGGCCGTCAGGCCGTCCAGGACGATGTCGGTGATCTCCGCGTTAAAACCCTTACCAACTACGTTGCCGCCGTCGCGCAGGGTGCAATCCATTAATTTAACCATTATTCATTCCTCCTAAACTTGTGATCTGCAGCAGGCTTCAGTTGAACTCCGGACTGCAGTAGGCAAATTGTCCGTTGTGGATCGTCATCACGGGGACCAGTGCTTTGGTGCCGGTATGACTGTTTCCGAATTTGTCTGTAAACAGCATAGGTTTCTCCCGCAGTTCACAGATGGTGATGTCGGCGTTGGCGCCGGGTCTTAAGGTGCCGATCTTTCCGCTCATGCCCATGGCTTTTGCCGGAGCCGAGGTGGCCGCGGCCACGACTGTGTTCAGATCCATGCCCAGGGCCATGAACTTGGACAGGACGAAGGGCAGGTTCTTCACCATGTGGGGCTTCGCGAAGCCGATCTTGGTCAGATCCGTGCTGATGATGTCCGGCAGGAAGCCGGCATCGATCGCTTTCTTTGCCACGCGGTGGTCGCAGTTCGTGCAGGCGTTGGCCACGTCGAACAGGACGCCGCGCTCTCTGGCTGCCAGGAAGGCGGGATGGATCCTGCCGTCTTCGGTGAACATCGTCTGGCCTTTGCCGTGATAGACGTGGGCCACAGTATCGCCCGGGCGCAGCAGGTCCAGGATCTTGCCGATCTCCTCGAAAGGATCGGGGATGTGCACCACGAAGGGCACGTTCAGCTCCTCCGCGATCGAAACGGCCTTGCGGTAGTCCTCCATGCTGCGTCCTTCCATGATCTCCCGGCTGATCCGCATCTTCAGACCCAGAAGAGGGTCCGGATAGTCTCTGCGGATCAGACGGGCTATTTCATCCGGCTGAAAGATCGCGGAGTCATAGTTCTCATGGTAGCCCCCCGCGGGATTCCCGAAGGGGCAGATGTTCAGCAGAGCCTTGACGCTGATCTGCGAGCCGTCGATCACGGTCTTTTTCAGGAGCCCGTAATTGATATAGCCGGTGGATCCGGCATCCACCACAGTGGTGACGCCGGCCGCCAGCAGCAGGTCCGCGTTGATCCCGAGAGAGTCGCCGCCATCAAACAGATGCGCGTGGTAGTCGATGAGGCCGGGCAGGACGTAGCAGCCTTCCGCGTTTACCAGGACCGGAGCCTCGCCCGGAGCGGCACTCATCTGCGCTCCGACGCAGCTTACGTCCTGTACCGCGTCAATGCCCTGAAAGGCATCGATCACGTGACCGCCTTTAATAAGGATCGACGTTTCCATAGTGGCTCCTTTCTCAGATGAGGATCACTCCTCGTCGTTCTTCTCTTCAGCCTTCTCTGCAGCCTGCTGTGCGGCAAGCTTAGCGGCTTTCTTCTTTGCTTTTCTCTTGCTGAGCAGAGGAGAGAAGCAGCTGGCGACGGAGATCAGGATCAGGATCAGGCTGATCGGGCGGGTGACGAAGCTGGCCAGCGTCTGACCGAGATCCTTCTGGTACAGCGCGTAGGACTGCATGAATCCGGCTTCGGCGATGGAGCCGAGCATCAGACCCAGAACGATGGCGGAGATGTCAAAGCCGGCAGTCTTCAGCAAGTATCCCAGGATACCGAAGATCAGCATGATGTATACGTCGGCGATGTTGTTGCTGGCGGCATAGGAACCCACCACGCAGAGCACGCCGATACCGGCAAGCAGGAAGCCCTTCGGCACTTTGACGACCTTGGCAAACTGCTTTGCGCCCAGCAGGCCGATGATCGTGAACGCGAACTGCGCCAGGATGAAGCCTGCCAGGAAAGGATAGGTGATATGTCCGTAGGTGCTGAACAGGCTGTAGCCGGGGGTCAGGCCCTGGATCAGCAGACCGCCCATCAGCACGGCTGCCACGGAGTTGCCGGGGATGCCGAGGGTCAGCATCGGGATCAGGGAACCGCCGCAGACTGCGTTGTTGGCAGCTTCGGTGGCCGCGACGCCTTCACGGCAGCCCTTGCCGAATTCTTCAGGCGTCTTGGAGGCACGCTTGGCTTCGTTGTAGGCGATGTAGCCGGCGATGTTGCCGCCCGCGCCGGGAACGATACCGACAAAGGCACCGATGATCGAAGACTTGATGTAGGTCATCGGGTAGCGGACAAAATCTTTGAGCCGGACCTTCGGGACCTTCATGTTCTTGATGCTGTCCTCGTTGACCAGCACGCCGGTCTTTTCACCGGAGGACGTGAGCAGCTGGGACATGGAATACAGGCCGACGATGGCAGGGATGATGGCGATGCCGCCGTACAGCGTAGTGATGTTAAAGGTAAAGCGCGGATAGGCCGTGGTGATGTCCATGCCGACCAGGGACATCAGCAGGCCGATCAGGCCGGACAAAAAGCCTTTTAAGAGGGAACCGTTGGACAGCGATACGATGATCGTCAGGCCGAAGATGGCCATCATGGCGTTCTCCTGAGAGCCGAACTTCAGGGAGAAGGTGGCGATGGTGGGGGCCAGGAACAGCAGCACGATCGCGCCGAAGATGCCGCCCCAGAACGAGGCGATGCAGGCTTCGTGTAGCGCTTCGCCGCCGCGGCCGTTTCTGGTCATGGGGAAGCCGTCCAAAGTTGCGGCAGCTGAGGCCGGTGTACCGGGGGTGTTCAGCAGGCAGGCCGATATGGAACCGCCGTAGACGGAACCGCAGTAGATGCCAGCCAGCATGATCAGGCCGGTGACCGGATTCATACCGTAAGTGAGGGGGATCAGCACGGCCACGCCCATGGTCGAGGAGACGCCGGGCAGTGCGCCGAAGATGATGCCGAGGACCGTACCGCCGGTCAGCACCAGCATGTTGGTCAGAGTGAACGCGTTTCCAAAACCGGATAAGATGCTTTGTATAGTACCCATGTCACGTCCTCCTTAAAACAGAATGCCCTTGGGGAGCGGTACCTTCAGGAAGAGCCCGAAGATCCCCCAGACGACCAGAAGCAGGCCGGCTGAAACGACAGGATACAGCCACAGTTTGCGCTTCTCATTGTCAATGACGTAGGCAAAGACCATCATAAAGATGAAGGAAGTTACGAAGAAGCCGACCACGGAAAGCAGCAGGATGTAGGCTACCAGCATCACGATGGCCAGACCGACTTTGATGGCGCCGGCCTTGTGATCCGCGTCCATCTTCTTGCCGTCATCTTCATATTTCATGATGAAGGTGCGGACGAAGAGGCCCACTGCGAGCGCCATGCCGATGACGGTCACGGCCGTGGGAAGGATCTTCGGGACTTCCGGGAAGGAACGGGAATTGATAAACGCGAAGAGGAACAGGCCGAAACAACCTATCGCCGCCAGGCGTTCTTTCCATCTCATAGTCATAGTGTTGACTCCTTTCAGGATGACTTTCAAGATTCTGAAGAAAAATGAGCCTTTGTTGGTACGCGGGCTCATTTTTCAGTGACGGGATCCGGCAGGTTAGATTCCAAGGTCCTCTTTGATGTCGTGGAAGATCTTGTAGTACTCGTCGAAGGTCTTGGTAGCGGTCTCGGAATCCATGTAGCGGATGGTCAGCTGCATGCTCTCGGCCTCGGCCAGGAACTCAGGATCAGAGGTGACCATTTCCAGAACGTCTTCCCAGTAAGCTACGATGGCGGGATCGGTATCGGCGCGCATCGCCAGGCCGCGGATGGTGGTCAGGCTGGTCAGGTCATAGCCCAGCTCGCGGACGGTGGGAACGTCGTCATAGATGCGCTCGTCGGTCAGGGTGAAGAGGATCTTGCACTGATTCTCGGCGATCATGGAAGCGACGTCGGCGACGGAAGTAGCATAGATGTCATTGTGTCCGCCCAGGAAAGCAGCCTTCGCTTCGGAAGCGCCGTTGTAAGCGATGGGGTTGAACTCGCAGCCGACTGCGTTCTGCACGTAGATGGTGGAGATGGTAGGGATGGTGCCGGCGCCGGAAGTGGAGACGCTGACCTCACCGGGATGCTCGGTGGCATACTTGAACAGTTCTTCGGCAGTGGTGAATCTGGACTCGTCGGGAGAGCAGACCCATACGCGGTCATCGGCGACCAGGCCGCCAACGATGGACATGTCCTTCATGACGTCGAAGGGGCAGACGGAATTGGTGGTGGTGACATACTG